>JAAEPI010001039.1 GCA_024232835.1 Cytophagales bacterium | reverse complement strand
GATGAGTCCTAAATGCCGTCTTCCTAGCATCCTCCGCTTTTATTCTCAATTGGTGATACCCCATTTTCAGATCAAAAGTACTAATACATGGGCGTGTTGGGAATTCGGTAGTTTTGCCCATATTCAATCTGATCTTTTCCAAAATCTCATCTGTTCTAGGTAAAGGATATTGAAATGCTTTGGTAACCTCGTTAACCCTCCGAAAATCCATGCAGATTCTTACAGATCCGTCCGGCTTAGATACAGCTGCGATAGGACTAGCCCAATCACTCATGCTTTCCTATATTATTCCCATTTCCATCATCACCGCGATCTCCTGGTCAACTTTGTCTCTCACGGTAATAGGCATTCTCCTCAGCGGTTGAGCTATCGGTTTGGCTTCTCTGGTATCAATCTCGACTTCCATGATGTTACAGTCTCCTAATTCCCATTCTTCTACTGCGAAAACATCGTTATATTCTCTCACAATTTCCCTGACTCTTTCTTTCTCCGTTTCGGTAGCGTTCTCGCCGATGGGTAGAATTTCGACTAATTTATCAGCCCTTCCATCATATAGTCCCTCTTTCTGGATACGGTGGTTAGCCTCCGTTTTTCGCCATTTCTCCCTCTCTACCCTCTCCATCGTTAATTTCATCTGGCCGAAAGACATTAACTCAGCTTTCCCCACGGTGCCAATTGATACATTTTTTGGCAAACTGACAGATCCCCGACAATCATAATTAGTTGCTTCTACTTTAAACCTTCCTTCCGCGTTAATTTTTACAGGTGCTACCTTTATTC
>JAAEPI010001038.1 GCA_024232835.1 Cytophagales bacterium | reverse complement strand
CTGTGTCCAGTCAGAGCCAACCCTGAATCCAAACATGGCGTTACGTTTACCGTGACTTGTACTTCCGATAGTCTGAAGTGATTTCCTGAATCGCAATCTCAGGTTGTCTCCGGCATAAAGATTATCATACATATATTGCATGCCTTCTATGAACTCCTCAAGGTTCATGTCTATAAGCCTATGAACAACATGAGCAGTATCATAATATTTCCAGTCTTCAGGATAATTCTTTCTGAAAATCCTCTTTTCAGAATCCAACCTGTCATAAAGTGCCGTTTTAGGAAACGGACAATTAATTCCAAAGGTAAGAACGTCAATATTGTTTTCCAGCACAAATTCTGTCATTCTTTTGAATGAATCTTTGTCATCGCCATCTGCTCCAAGGACTATTGATCCCCAGACAACAAGGCCATGATCATGGATTTTTTGAACGCTGTCATAATACTTATCAGCACCAATCCTTAAATTAGTCGTTTTATTCATCTTTTCCAGAACCGCTTCATTTGTTGATTCTATGCCGCAGAGAAATCCAAAATTTCCACTCTTTGCCATGAG
>JAAEPI010001037.1 GCA_024232835.1 Cytophagales bacterium | reverse complement strand
GGTTGCCTTCAAGTCTTTCGAAAGACCATTAACACACGAAACGCCTACGCCGTGAAGACCACCAGAAACTTTATACGTGTCTTTATCAAATTTACCACCAGCATGCAGGACGGTCATTACTACCTCAAGAGCGGATTTCTTCTCCTTTGGGTGCATGTCGGTTGGGATACCACGGCCATTGTCAGTAACTTGAATGGAATTATCAGTGTTGATTTCAACTAATATTTCATCACAATGTCCGGCCATGGCCTCATCGATGGAGTTGTCTACTACTTCCCACACCATATGATGAAGCCCTTTCACGCTCACATCACCGATATACATTGCGGGTCTCTTCCTTACAGCTTCAAGTCCTTCTAGCACTTGAATGTTTCCTGCTGAATAATTGTCTTTATCTAACGATTTTTCGTCTGCCATGTCTTATTTTAGAAGCTGCGAAATTAAACAATTTATGGGTACTAATCAGTGGTTTTTTTGAGAGGTTTGAGAGTAGGTACGGGTATTTTTTTCTTGCTGATTTTGACTTGTTTTTTAGTTGTTTCTCAGGAACGTGAACTCCCCTCAGAAAAGCAAATGGAAAGGCGAAGGATGGAAATGGAGAGGGTTATGAGACACATTAAGCGAGACCCAGAAGGAGCGAGAAATTCAATACGGTATGTGCTATTCAAATTGAGTATTGGTAAGGTTAGAAAGCGATTGGATTGGTACGAGTCTAATACAAGCATAGACACGTTAAAAGAAGTTGACCTAAAGTTATGCTCAGCTTACTAGAATTCCTGACTTTGTCTACAAAGCTACAGGGATGAAAACCCTAGTACTTGATAATAATACTATAGCCAAACTCAAATCCACTTCTCAAACTTGGATTGGTGCCACATTATTTGTAATCAACCTCTCTAGAGCTGCCAATCAAATGGGGCAGACTTTTTGAGGAAGCCCTAAGTCTCTTTAAATAAACAATGCGAGCGTATGAGTCAGTTATCTTTTTGCAATATGGAATTGAGGATCAACCGATCAAAAAAGCCCTTCTTCACAGATAGATACAGATGCCCATTCCACGGCAAAGAGAGGCAAGAAGTACTTTGGTTACAAAGGACATATTGGCCAGGATATAGACAGTGGCCTTATCCGCAAGCGGGAGTTTACCTCAGCACAGCCACCTGATTCTCAACAGAAAGAGGCTTTGTTTAGTGGTGATGAACAAGCGGTCTTTGGGGAGCGTGCAGACAGCAATCAGGCTGAGAAGCGAGCAGCCCGCCAAATGGGGGTGTATTAGGGAATGTGGGACAAAGGCACCAGAAGGCGGAAACTATCCAAAACCCAAAAGAAGAATAATAAGAAAAAATCTTCGATTC
>JAAEPI010001036.1 GCA_024232835.1 Cytophagales bacterium | reverse complement strand
TAAGTACATGTCTACAAAATTAAAATTTTTGTATGCTGAGGAAATGTCCACGGCAACGACGACTCCATCAATAATAACGTCATCAATCTGCTACCTCCTCATCAAAGTCAGACTCCTCAGAGTCAGATGCAGATAATGAGCTATCGACACTAAAAACAAATTCAGTCCAAATGTATTTGACTAATTCAGTTTTGAAAATACTAGGCCTAATAATTTCTCTTAATGATAAGGGTAATCTGTTCCACATAAGATGAGATCTGTAGAAAAAGTTATTTGCAGATCCTCTTCGGGAACTAGGCAAGGAACTTCCTACTGGTCTAACATCTGATTCTAAAGACAGGTGATCTAAATGAGTCGACCTAAGTCTAGAAGAGCCTGAATAAAATTTAAGATAATCTGGAAGTTTTACGCACGAAAATCCATTAATAATCAAGTGTAGGGTTTTCAAATCATGGTAATCAAAACGGAATTTGATAGGCAAAATGTTTAGCTCCTTACAGTGAAGGTAATAAAGATCATCTATGCTGTAACTTGTGCCCATTTCATTTCTGATCCATTTTAGTGCCCGTTTCTGCAGGCTTTCCAACTTATTAATGATCGACTTAGATGCAGGTCTCCACACAACTGGGCAATGCTCAAACATAGATCTTACAAGGGTCAAATAGAGGACTTTTCTACGGTTTGTGTCCATGACAAAATAGCAGTTCCTCTTTAGCATCCCCAATTTTTGATTAGCTTTACCATAAAGGAAGTTGGCTTGATCATTGAAATTTAAGATCGGATTCATGAAAATGCCAAGATCCTTTTCTGATTCAGTATAATCCAAAATCAGGTCTCCCATAGTATAAAAATGCTGTATAAATGGGAGAATGCCAATGAAAGGAGACTGTGACCTTGACATGGACAGGACCTTACACTTAGATGGATGAAAGTTCATTTTATTTTTAAGAGTCCAATCTAATAGATAATTCATGTCATTTTGCATGGTCTTGTGATCCTCTTCAGTGGCCATTTCCATCCATATTTTGGTATCATCTGCATATAACATGACATTTGTACCAGGACTAAGTCCAGTTGAAATGTCATTAATAAAAAGTACAAATAGGCTAGGACCTAAAATTGACCCTTGTGGTACACCCGATAAAACCTTAAGTCGTGCAGAGACCGATCCATTTACTACAACTGCC
>JAAEPI010001035.1 GCA_024232835.1 Cytophagales bacterium | reverse complement strand
ATTTTAGATATGCATTATCGACCCTATTCATCAGGGATTAGTGCACCAGGTCGGAATCTAATAATAAGCCTTAAGGGAACATTTTAGTCGAATCTTAGAATCAAAATAATGGCTGCTAGTATAAAAAATGTTTTCTTTGACCCCTTCATTCAAAACGATTCTTTAACAGAAACTTAATCAATAGATGAACATTGAAGCTAAACTCATTGAAAAATACGATACTCAAAAAATTTCTGATTCATTTCAGAAACGAGAATTTGTAGTGGAATATGCTGAAAACCCGCAATATCCTGAATTTGTAAAATTTGAACTCATCCAAACCAATTGTGATCAATTGGATGGATATAACCTGGGAGATCAATTGGCCATTTCATTTAACCTAAAGGGGCGAAAATGGACCGATAAGGCTGGCGAAGTGAAATATTTCAATTCTTTGCAAGCATGGAGAATAGAAAGCAAGGGTACAGCTTCCACTGCTCCTCCGCCAAAAGAAGAATGGAGTCAGGATAGCTTCTCAGCAGATGACGATCTTCCTTTTTAAATTTAAGATATAACCCTTTATATTCACTCCCGTAATAGAGCACTACCACCAATAAAAGAGCAGTTCATGATCAAACAAATAGTTTTTGCATTTTTTGCAATTGCATTAGCCATCACCAATACCAGCTGCGATGAAAAAGAGAAGGAGCGCCCCTCTCCTCTGAGATCGGATAGTACAACAATAGACTCAAGTAATCTCAAAATTGAATTCGGGAGTCCTGCCGTACGAGAACGGGCTATATGGGGTGAGTTGGTTCCATTCGATAAAATCTGGAGAACTGGTGCAAATGAAGCTACTCGCCTAACTACCACCAAGGGTATCAAAATAAATGGAGTGACACTTGATTCAGGTAAATACTCATTGTTTACTATCCCAAGAGAAGATGAGTGGACACTTATCCTAAACGAAAATCATAAACTATGGGGAACCTCCGATTATGACAGCACGTTAGACGTGCTTCGTGTAAACATCCTGACGAGGCAAACAAAGGAATTTTCAGAAAGGCTCAAATTCTATTTTGAGGATGATTCGTTAAAATTCCATTGGAAAAATCTTGGCTTTAGCCTCTCGCTCGAGTAGCCTTTAGCGTATCCACAACTACCTTAATAAGAAGCTTGCCCATCTCATCAACTGTTTCTTCACAATTAGTAAGCATGAATCGTTTCTTCATGAACTTGGGGTCAATAAAACCAATATACACATCTTCATTTTCCTCCCAAACCAGCACTTTAAGTGGTAGATCGAGAGCAGTGGTGGGCTGACATTGAATTAGCGAAGTAGTCAAATCCGCATCTTCAAAAAGAACCTCTCGAGTCAAATCCATTTCAACACCTCGCTCTAAGGCAATCTTATCATGTGCCACAGTTTCGAAGAAAATCAGCTCATTTTCTCTGATAACCTCTATAAGAATTTCGGTGGTTTCCTCAACGGATATTTCCGATTTATATACTGATAGTGTTTGACCAAAAACGGTTCCACCAACTACTAAAAATAAAATTACGAAACTTGCTCTACTCATAATTCAACGATTGTTCTACACTTGAAACCTCAACTTTAAATATATTTTATGACATAATGCGGAATACCATTTAGTTTTAGCTAAAATTCGCTCTGAGTTCATTAAATTTATTTTTACAATGGACTTTTATAACGACAGGATAAAACATGAACATTCGGATTAAGCTTATCCTATTATCTGCATTTTTGGTGATCACATCCTCTGGTGTTCTTTTTATTTTCACAGACACACAAGTTGAAAACACACTACGAAAAGAAATGTTGTCTAACATCTCTCAGCAATCTGAGCAGTCTGTTGAAAACATTGAGCGATTCATCTTCTCCAGGCTAAATGATGTCCAACTTGCAGCGAAAAACCCCTATTTCAGAAATTCAGAAATTTCCACAGATGAGCTTATCATCCGATTGCAAGAACTAGAAGAATTGAATGATCTTTATTACACCTTTTCCTACTTTGACATGAACAGAATTCGCATTGCTGACAGCAAGCGACAATCTATTGGCAAGGAACATTCAAACTCATCCTATTGGCTAGAACTTGATCAGAAAGAAGCGGTTATGGATATTACCATTTCTGAATCGTCAGGTCAAGTGGTTATGCATTTTGCTTCTTTGGTTAGAGGATATTCTGATAATCAGCCTATAGCTATTTTGGTGGGTACTATTCGCGTTGATGAACTGTACAAACTTATGGGAGACTTCTCGTTGAGTACAGATGTCAATCGACGGTTGAATGTGAATTGGGTTGATGATGACGGAACCCTCCTATATTCTAATACTAACCAAGTAGATCTTAAAAGTACATTTAGTGATTTTGATTTGATCAAAGATTTAAATGATCCTGGTGTCAATTTGCTCGAGACCAAAGACGAGTTGATCTTTGTAACACAGGATACCGGATATCTTTCTTACCAAGGAAATGATTGGAAATTGGTACTGAGTATTGATAAAGATCAAGCGTTCCTCCCTTTGAGAAAATTGCAAACTAAACTCCTCTTTGTGATTATTGGGTCGCTCATTGCATCATTGTTTTTAGCTGTCATAATTGCGAACATATTTGTGCGCCCTCTTGTGGAACTCAGCAACGCAGCTGAAGAAATTGGTAAGGGAAATTTGAAAGTCAATATAGCTGTGACTAGTAAAGGCGAAATAGGAAAACTAGCTCATGCTCTTCAGAAAACGACCCAGATATTGATCAAAAGAATTGGTGAACAGAGGCTGCTTAACAAACGTCTTCATGAGCAAAAAGCTCAACTAGAAAACCAAAAGGGAGATATAGAAAGTGTTCACGAAGAAGTTAGAGATAGTATAAATTATTCCAAAAGAATTCAAAATTCTATACTCCCAGATTCAAAAGAATTGAAGCGAGTATTCGAGGACAAGCTCCTTCTCTTTAGACCAAAGGATGTAGTAAGTGGAGACTTCTATTGGTTTGAGCGTGTGAGAACTGGCCGAAAAGAGCACATGATTGTCGTTGCTGCTGACTGCACAGGTCATGGCGTACCAGGAGCAATTATGTCAATGATTGGGTCCAATCAGTTAACAAATATTATCTATTACCAAAATTATATTGATCCTGAAAAAATATTGGCTCGACTAGACAAAGCTATAAAGTTCGAGCTTTACCAAGATGTGGATGCTGACGAACCGAGGCACGATGGAATGGAGGCTGGTATTTGTTCAATAGATCTCGACACTATGGAACTAACATTTGCCGGAGCGGGGCTCGCAATGTATTTTATTCGCAATGGTGAAATGGAAATGCACAGAAGCCCGAAAGTTACTATCGGAAGAATGGAGGGAAGTGGGAAAGCTGCTGAGGATCAATTTACTCCGCTACGGATTCAACTTGAGACTGGTGACCGTATATACTTGGCTTCTGATGGTTTTCAAGATCAATTCGGTGGGCCTTCTGACAAACGGTTTATGAGTAAAAATTTCAGGAACTTGCTTCTTATCTCCGGTCAAGACAGAACGATGGTTGAACAAGAAGCTAAGCTTATTCAGACATTTGATCACTGGAAAGGCAATGGAGAACAGACCGATGATGTACTGGTCCTAGGCTTTGAGATTTAGGTCAACTTAAAACCTCCGATTCAATTTTCATTTGATACAGGTCGTCTAAGGACTTACTCAGCAATTTCATCACGTCCTCGTCAAGATTGAGATTATCTTTTGGTTCATCCAAGTCCTTCATCTCTAATCCGATTTTTCTGATCTCAGGAATTGACCTTAATACTATCCTCGACCAAGCTTGAGGTGATATATTCTGATTGCACCAGTTTTTAAAATTGATCGCTTTCGCCATTAATTATTCTGGAAGTCTAAATCCAATTACGGTTAAATCATCTTCTAGGCCTGTTTGCCTTGTCCAATCACCCAGTGTATTCTGAAGTAGCTCAAGCTGCTCACCCATATCTAGATCATTTACGCTACGAACCATTTCTTGGAACTTTTCATATGAAAATTTGATCCCATCCTCATTCTGTTGTTTGAAAAAACCACTTGTGTACAAGTAATATGAACCATCTACATCATACGGTACCTCATGTACAATCACGTCATCCGTAGAATCGGTAACAGTACCAGCTTGTACTTGCATCTTTCCATTCGAACCAAAATACATCATATCCTGCTTCAACCCAGCATATTCCACTGACTTATTGTAATTGTCAATGACAAGTGCCCCCATCTTTATGTCGCATCGTAGCTCGTTGGAGCCAACCATGTCCAAATCTTCCTTAAGGTACTTTATGATATCGCCAGCGTGTACCGTTTTCCTGTCGTGGATCAGTTCGCCTAAAATAGAATCGGCGATTAACGTTTTCAGTGAACCAACTAGTCCCTTTCCTTCAAATTCCAGGAGAACAATAAACGAGTAGTCCTCGTTTCTGAAGTTAAAATTGGAAGCCCATATAAACTCTTCACTGAAGAGATATTTAGTTTCATACAAGAGGAAATGTTCATCAAAAATTCGTTCCAATTGTTTATCGGCTGGAAGCATTGATCTCTGAAGTTCACCAGCATATTTTATGCTATCTATAAGTTGCCTGTTTACCTCATGCAACTCTTTGGTTCTTTCTTCAACTTTCCTTTCCAATTCTTCATTTGAAACCTCAAGGACTTTAATATGTTCATCGCCATCCTTTGATTCTTGATAGAGAGCCATGGCTTTGTCCAAGGTGGTTTTCATTTCCTCGAAATCCCATGGCTTGGTGATGTATTTATAAATTCCACACCTGTTAATTCCATCTTGGATGGCAGCAATATCAGTAAACCCTGTTAGAATTATTTTGACAACATCTGGATGATCGGGGAGTATTTTTTCCAAGAACTCCGTTCCTGTCATCTCCGGCATTCTCTGATCGGTAATGATCACCTGGATGTTATTCTCTTTAAGAATGTCCACTGCATCCGAGGGGCTAATGGTTGTGTGTACCTTGAAAAATTTACGGAAATTCGCTTTGAAGCCACGAAGATTTACCTCTTCATCGTCTACATAAAGAATTTCGTACTTGGACTTCTCCTTAGGTTCTTCAATTTCTGCTTCCATCAATTCCATAAAAATCTAATATAGTTTTCTGTATTCTATTTAGTCTCTGAAGCTATTTCTTCATTCTTTATCTCCATATCAATTGCAACTTTTGGTATGCTGATAATGAACTCCGTTCCTTTACCAACTTCACTCTCCAATTCAATCTTTCCATGATGTTTTTCAATGATACTGTACGTAATTGACATCCCTAATCCTGTCCCAACACCAACGGCCTTAGTAGTAAAAAACGGTTCCCAAATTCTGTCTTTTACGTCATCTGGTATCCCCGTTCCATTATCTTTTATCCTTACATTAATATCATCAGCCGTTTCTTCAGTATAAATGACTAGCTCACCATCTTCACGCTCATCGGGTATGGCCTGAATTGCATTGTTCATGATGTTCATGAAGACCTGATTAAGTTGGCCTGGATAACAATCTATTTCCTTCATCTTATCATCGTAAAACTTAGAAATTTTTATTTTATTCTTCGTCTTGTTCTTAAGCAAAATCAAAGTGGCATCCAGATTTTCATTTATGTTGGCTCTCTTCATCTCTTCCTCATCCAATCTAGAGAATACTCTAAGACCTTTCACGATTTCAATTGTTCGAGTAACCCCATAATTAACATCTCGAATCATCACGTCGAGTTCAGCCATAATCTCCTCATACTCATGATCCGCCTTCAATTCTTTAACTTCTTGAAGAATGCTCTCGGCCTTATCAAGTCCTCCTTCCATTTCATCATACTTTGTCAGTATCTCCTTAACCGCATCAATGGTAAACTCAATAGATTTCATTCCACTAGAAATGAAATTAATTGGATTGTTAATTTCGTGAGCAATTCCAGCTGTTAATTGACCAAGTGATGCCATTTTCTCAGAATGCACCAATTGTGATTGAGTTCCCTTCAAATTCTCCAATGCTTTGTTCAATTCCTCCCTTCGTCTCTTCTCTAGTTCCAGTGCTTCCTTCACCTGCTTTTCGGCAAAGAATAATTTCTCATTATCCTCAAGTTGCTTCTCAGCCATCGCCCTAATTTCTTCCTCAGAACCTTGAAGTTTTCCATAGGCATCATTCAAATCATTTTGTGCTAGAATCAGCTTGTCATTAATTTCAATCTGTTCGTGTGTACTTTTCAATAATTTAGACTCGGAATTCTTCAATTTCTTAAGATTACCTGCAAGTTGATGTCTGGAAATAAGTAACTGTCTGTTTGCTTTTTTCTGTTTTTCGTAACTCACTCTTAACTCTCCTTCAGACTTCTTCACTTTGATAAATGCCTTGTTCGCAGTTTGATAATTTTCACTAGACAATTTCCAAAGTGGACGAAATATGACAAACCCTTGAATGATAAAAAGTGCCACCAGTGTTCCAAGACCAATCTTTTCTCCTGTACCAAATGAATCTTTCCGATTCTGAGACGCAGCATAAAAGTAATCGGTTATCTTCTTCGCTTCAATCAGATAGTTACGTTCGTCACGAATAACATTTCTGATCAAAGTTCGCATCCCCTGATAGTTGATATCGTTTGGATCATTCGAGAACTCAAGCGTAGTTAAGTTGGTAGCATCATTATATAGCAATGTATAATGAGTCTTCAATTCTTCTTGAAAATCAACATATTCGTTGGTGACCGATGGTTTATCAATTCCCAAATCCACATCCCCATCAATTAAAGCTATATTTACTTTTTGCCATTGTGGCAATATACGCGTCAACTGTCTTTGGAATACTAAATAATTCGATTCAGGGCTCGATGTGCCTAGTGCATACCCCATACCCATTGCCGCCTTCGATATCTGCTGTGACAGCATCTCCTGACGCGCCGATAGTTGAATCAAGCGATCATCTTGATCAAAAGTGCTGACAACATCCTTTTGAAGTTCAAGCTGATAATAGAATATTGCACCAAGTATCAACAATGAAGTGATAACATAGGCAATAGCATAAAGATCTTTCTTCATAACCCGCTGGTTTGGTCAATCAATACTGAATCAAATATAATTGATTAAATATTTTTATTAAGGTGTTAGCTTTGCAATCCTAACCTAAATTACGTAGAAATACGCATACGGTTCAATGAATACTTGAACTATAGGGTTCTAAATAAATGACCAAATATTACTTTTATACTTGGTGGATTCAGAAAATAGTGGTTACTTTCTGATCCGATTTAGTCGGCTTGAAACATGGATTACCTAAGAAGCTATAAGAACATTTATGACCAAAATATTATCTTGCTATATAAAGGCGAGTTAACGTTTGACTTGGTAACCTCAATGATTGCCACTCTGGAAGAGCGATTGGAAGAATTAGAAGAGAATCGAAAAATAAAGAAGAAGTTTTACAACGTTTCGACAGAATGCATTCAGAATCTCTATTATCATTTGGATGAAGTCAACGCGGATGAGTTAAGAATCAGTACATATGATTCTAGATCGGCTTTGGTTATGATTGCTGCGCGTAAACGATTTTATAGTTTACAAACTGGTAATTACATACCTTCAGAAAAGGTTAGTTCTATTCAAGCGCGTTTGGATGAAATTAACAACATAGCTCCAGATGAATTAAGGGCTTTGTATAAACGAGTACTGAACGAGCAAGAATTTTCCGATAAAGGGACAGGGGGGTTAGGCTTTATAGATATTGCAAGAAAAACGGGTGGGGAAAAACTTAGATATAAATTCCAACCAGTAACGGACAATGTTTCTTACTTTACATTTCAAGTAAGATTACCAAGATAATAATAAGATAACGGCAAGGAAATATTATGCTATCTGAATCGACAATGGAAAAAATATTTTTGGAACCTTCACGGGTTACACCATTGATCAATTTCGATCCTGATGAAGGGATTTTGGAAATGAAGGGGAGATCGAGCCCAGAAAATTCCATTATGTTTTATCAAAAAGTGATTCAAAATCTGGGCTTGTTTGCTGAAAGTGGGCAAGAGAATTTTACAGCCAATTTTGCATTTGAGTATTTTAACACCAGCTCTTCCAAATGTCTGTTCGATGTATTTAAGAAATTAGTGAGAATAAGAGATAGTGGAAAAGATCTAGTAGTTAACTGGTTTTTCGAAGAAGATGATGAAGATATGATGGAAGCGGGAGAAGATTATAGCGATCTTCTTGATTTGGAATTCAATTTTATAGAAATTGAGGAATGAAGCTAGTTAGCCATTGGAATGGAGAAACATCTTGAGCTCTATTGGGAAGAGATAGAAAATCTCAAAAATTATCGTACTAAACTCCAGACTCATACAGTATATAAAGATGATCTCGATGAATTTGGGGATCAGTATGAGGAATTGGTCGCCCAAACAAAAGTAATCACTCGTGTCAGTGATCGGCTCCAAAAGAAGCTGGACAGTGCCAACCTCCAGATCAGGGAACAGAACGATGAAATTAAGGACAAGAACTTAGAACTTGAAGGTACCGTTCTGTTATTGGCTAAGGCTAAAGTAGGCCAACGAGCTGCACTGATCATGATGATTATTGCTCTTTGCTTGTTTATTTCAGAACAATTATTACTTGAACCTTATATTGCTAGTCATATAGATATTCCGTTCGCAGGAACTGGCATTCTCCTAATTCTATTCTTTGTAATTAAAGGTTTAGAGTCGGGTCTGGAGAAATATTTCATGAATAAAGAGAAGCAAAAAATCATGAAAAGAGAGCAAGAAGAAGCGAAAGAGTCACTTAAGAAATGACCAAGCAGCTTTATCCGCTGCTGCTTATTTCGTTTATTGGTTCCTTCGGACTGAGTGTTGTCCTGCCCTTTCTGGTATTTTTAGTAAATGACTTTGGAGGAAATCCATTCGTCAATGGAATGATGGAGCTACTTACCCTGCATTTCAACTAATTGGCGGGACTATTCTTGGAAGATGGTCAGATAAATATGGAAGAAAGAAAATTCTCCTAATAAGTCAAGCTGGAACTCTCCTATCATGGGTGATTTTCCTGACATGTTTCTATTTACCGATAAAATCGATAGGAGTAATTGAATCGGGTTTATTAGGGGAATTCACAATTATCTGGCTACTCGTAGTTCTCTTCGTTGCAAGAGGACTTGATGGACTCACAGGAGGTATATATTTCTGTAGCCAATGCTTACTTGGGAGACATAAGCACCAATGAAACTCGCAAGAGCAATTTTGGGAAAATGTCGGCCGCTTCAAGTTTGGGTTTCATATTAGGCCGGCTATTGCCAGTTTGTTATCAGCAATTTCTGAAGGGTTTTCATTACCTGTGATTTTTGCATTAGCAATTTTCAATAATTGGGCTTTTGATAATTTTCATGTGGCTTCCTGAATCCAAACATACCAGCACCTCTGAAGAGGAAGAACAGCGTTCGTTTAAAAACATCGTGAAAACTCAACATGTGAAATACATGTTTGCCTTGTATTTTTTAATTTTTCTTGCCTTCAACTTTTTTTATACCGAATTCCCTGTCCACGCAAGCTCAACATTGATGTGGGCACCAACCCAATTAGGCATCTATTTCTCAAAAATAAGTCTATTTATGGTACTTGTTCAAGGTCCATTATTGTCTAAAATTGGTCTAAGGTTTTCAGACTATTCACTTGTTATTTTTGGTAGCCTGATCCTATCTTTTCAGTTTTTCTTGCTAATACCTTCGATAGATTTATTGGCTTATGTATCCCTCCTATTTTTTGCACTAGGCAATGGACTCATGTGGCCTTCTTTCCTCTCAATCCTTTCAGCTCGTGGATCCAAAAACCAGCAGGGGAGCATTCAGGGTCTGGGAACAAGCTTTGGCAACTTAGCAAGTATTATCGGATTATTGGCTGGGGGATTTTTGTATAATAGCATCGGCTCGTATACCTTCCTAACAGCCGGAAGTATCATATTTGTGGTTTTTATTCTAAATTTCAGGTCACGTATAATTTCAAATCAATGAATGATCAACAGAAAAAATTAGCCTCTAAGTTAACCAACCCAATGCTCCTTATGTTTTATATGTTTTTCAAACTCCCAATGGGTTTCTTGGCAGGTCTGCGAGTTAGAAAGGTGAATGAAAATATGACGGTAGTTTCTGTTCCCTTCAAGTGGCGAAACAAGAATCCATTTAAGTCAATTTACTTCGCTGTGCAAAGCATGGCTGCTGAGATGTCCACGGCATCTGCATGCATGTTGGCGGTGCAAGATCAATCTCCTTCCGTAGCTTTTATTATTGTTGATTTGAAAGGGTCGTTTAGTAAAAAAGCCATACGTCGCGTCTACTTTACGTGCGAACAAAATCAAAAAGCTTTTGAAGCTGTCGTAAAATGCATAGAAACTGGTGAAGCAGCTCAGGCAACTTTTGAAACCGTAGGTAAAATGAAAGATGGGACTGAAGTTGCTCGATTCGAATTTACCTGGTCATTTAAGCAACGATCAGCCTAAGTCCTTAAGTAATACATTACTTTTTGACGTACCAATCAATTCCTCCATCTCGGAAATAGAATTTTCAATAGCTAGGAAAGTGGCTGATTTTGTATTGTCGAAATGACCAAGCCCTTCTAATTCGTATTTATTTAATACAGTTGAGATATCCATCTGCTGGACATCAAAAGCCGGTTGAAAAAGATCTTCACCTTTATCACCCTCCAACCTATTGGTCAGTCCCGATTTCTCCAATTCATCGCATATTTCTCGAATGAAACGATGGGGTACATTTCCCATTTGCACAAGTTGTTTCACCGAAACAGGCTCGGCTTGATCTACAAAACGCTTGATGATTCGATGCATAATAAGAAGCATCACTTTCTTCTTATGACTTAGACTCATTTTTAGTTTCTTATCGTCAGGTTCCCAGACACTTGCATTCTGCATGGCATAAGCCAGCTCCGCGCCGAATAGAACTATGAACCAGCTGAGCTGCAGGTATATCATAAAAAGTGGAAACAAGGCCAAGCTCCCATATATGGCATTATATCGAGCGAAAGCAAATTGAAAATTAATGAACCCATACTGGGTTAACTGATAAGCCGTACCAGCAAGTATTCCCGCTATTAGCGCTGGTATCACCTTGACTCTGGTATTTGGGAAAACGATATAAACCAGAAAAAGCAAAAGCCAAATAAAGGCATATGGCACCAAGTTTATAAGAAACAATGCCCCAGATTTCAAATTGCTAAAAAGACCAATATCTAATTCCAATTTCTTAATTTCGGACGCAATAAAAACCGTAGCGCTACTAGAAAGAATTATAAGTAAAACTCCCAAAACCATCACAGACATATAATCAGTCAACTTCCGATGAATGGGTCTACTTTTCTTGGTGTCCCATATTACATTGAATGTTAGCTCTATCGTATTCAAAAGACGCATAACTGTATATAATAGGATAACAGAGCCAATTCCAGTTACAATACCTCCATTTGTAGAATCGATCATTTTGCTCGCAAATCCCATAACATAGGTAAGCACTTCCTCTTGTCCTTTGAAGAAATTCCCAAGCTCTTTTTCCAAAAGACTTTCCAAGCCAAATCCTTTTGAAATACCAAAAGCCATGGCAATTACAGGCACAATCGAAAGTAAGGTGAAATAGGTAAGATTAGAGGCTTTCTCATGAACCCTGTCCTTACGGAATTCTGAAAAAGTAATAATGAGTACTCTGAAAAATTTCAAAAGCCAGCGCCAATAGGTAGGCTGCTTCTCGATTTGAATACGCCAGATATCAAAGGCAAAAAACTTCCTCACTTGCGTTATTCGTGCCTTTAGCGTCATTGCGGTGTTTGAATTTTGAGGAAAAGATAACGCACAAAAAACAAAAAGGAGCTCGAAAGCTCCTTTTCACCTAATCACCTATTAAATCATCTCGTAAATATTGAAATGACATTATGAAGACAGAGATATAAACACTGGGAACGAAAGAACCCTTAAGTATCGTTTCCTTTTTTTTGTTTTTCTAAAAATTCAGAAATAGCCCAACTGGCAGACCAACAAGCTTGAAAATTAAAACCACCTGTCAGTGCATCAATGTCAAGCACTTCACCACTAAAAAATAAGCCGTCATGTTTCTTACTTTCCAAAGTAGATAAATCCACCTCTGATAAATCCACACCACCACAAGTCACAAACTCTTCTTTAAAAGCGCTCTTCCCAGTGACATCAAAATGCGCTTGAGTTAATTCTTCTGACAACTTGTTCAGTGCCTGCTTGCCAAGCTCGCCAGTAGTTTTGTCTTGAAGGTTCAATGTTTCTATCAAATGAGTCCAGAAGCGTTTGGGTAATTGCTCAAACGAATGATTCATCAATTTCTTCTTTGGGCTAGAGCGCACTAGTTCCTGTAATCGGGTACGGCATTCCTCGTAAGAAATTGACAAATAATTCACGATCAAGACAAATTGATAGTCGCTAGTCGCTAATTCACGTGCTCCCCATGAAGACAGCTTCAATATAGACGGGCCGCTTAACCCCCAATGAGTGATTAGCATTGGGCCTGATTCGGACAATTTTGTGCCTGCAACCTTGAGTGAAACATTGGGGAAAGCAATACCTTGAAGTCCTTTAATTCTTTTATCGGAAATATGAAAAGTAAATAAGGACGGTACACCTGGATTGACTTTTAAATTCAAGCTCACAAGCTTTTTCAGAAATTGTGGTGAGGAACCAGTGGCGATCACAACTGCATCAGTTTCGTATTGAGCTTTTGGACAATTAACCATCCACATGTCATCAGCTTGGATCAGAGACATTAGTGGTGTATCCAGAATTACTTGTATTCCAAGTGCCTGAGCATTACCAAGAAAGCAATCAATAATAGTCTGTGAAGTATTAGAAGCAGGGAAAACACGGAGGTCATTCTCAATGTGAGTCGGAACACCGTGATCATCTAGCCACCTCTGCATATCGGTTGTTCCAAATTTCTCAATAAGTTTGTACAACTTTTTTCCACCTCTTGGATAAAATTTGATCAACTCGCCTGGAAGAGACCTTCCATTTGTCACATTGCACCGACCACCGCCAGATACCCTAACCTTCTGAAGAACCTTTTTAGTTTTCTCCAAAATAATCACTTCGTGCTCGGGAGATTTCTCTTTGATATTGATAGCCGCAAAAAATCCAGCCGCTCCACCTCCTACCACAACGACTCTTTTCATTAGTTGAAATAATTCATAGTTCGCTCTAAACCAACAGTGCAAAAAGATTGAATGGCCTCTATACTCCGATCCATATTCAATACTAGTTCATCGAGTTCCTGTTTAGCAAAGGGGCTCAATACATAATCCACCTGTCCGCCTTTCCTGAAATCATCCCCTACTCCAAAACGCAAGCGGGAGAAATACTGTCCCCCAATCGCCTCTTCGATACTCTTCAACCCATTGTGACCTCCTGCCGAACCTTGTGCTTTTAATCGAATTTTCCCGTAAGGAAGGGAAATATCATCTGTTACCACGAGGAGGTTCTCTTCTGGGATCTTTAATTGCTGCTGCCAATAATTCACTGCTCTGCCACTAAGATTCATGTAGGTGGTGGGTTTGATCAGGATTAGTGTTCGTCCCTTGAATTTCACTTCAGCTCTGAATCCCAATCGATCTTGCTCGAATTTTATGTTGGCTTCATCCGCTATCCGATCCAAAATCAGAAACCCGATATTGTGTCTTGTCAGCTCGTATTCAACACCAATATTGCCCAATCCTACTATCAGGTACTTCACAAATCTGCCGTTTTCAATTAATTCGCACAAAGATATATGTCATAATCGTGCAAGCCGTTCGTTCCAAAGAGTAAAAGCACTTATTTTTGACATATCATGAAGAAAATCCTTTCGATCACACTTATTTTATTTTTGGTTATGAGCTCGGGTTGTAAGCTGATTTACCCAAATCGTGTGCCCGTAGTAAAGCCAAAAAAGCACTTCGGGTGGTATCAGCCAAAATTCAAGAAAAGAAAGCGCACCAAAGTCGTTTGGATGAAAGTACATAAAGGAAAATTCAAGAATGAAACCTCTACTTCAGCTAGTCCATCACCCTCAATATCAGAAGCACCATAGGCAAATATGGAGTAACAATTGCTAGTTCAATTTTTTCGTCTAAATTTCTAGGATGAAAAAACTAGCCTTCCTCATTCTTCTAGCTGCTTGCCAGCCAAAACCCACCGTCCAAACAATACCCGAAACGGGACCAACAGGAAAATCTGCAATGGTTGCTTCCGCACATCCCCTTGCTACTAAAGTAGGTGTGCAAATTATGAAAGACGGGGGAAATGCCTTTGATGCAGCTGTTGCTGTGAAATTTGCACTCTCGGTTGTTTATCCTCAGGCGGGCAATATTGGAGGTGGAGGATTCGCTGTGTTCAGAATGGCCAATGGCTCTGTGGGAGCGCTTGATTTTAGAGAAAAGGCTCCATTGGCAGCTTCCAGAGACATGTATTTAGATGAAGTTGGGGAGTTTACTGAAGACCTGTCAACAATTGGTCACCAGGCTGTAGGAGTGCCAGGGTCAGTGGCTGGCATGTGGGAACTTCATCAAGAGTATGGCAAAATGGAATGGCAAAGTTTGGTTCAACCAGCAATTGATTTCGCTTTTGAGGGATTTTCTCTGACAAAAAACGGTGCTTCTATACTAAATCATTACCAAGATGAATTCATTGAAGCCAACAAGTATACACCTTGGATGATTAACAAGGACGGCTGGAAAGAAGGTATGACCGTAATTCAAAGAGAACTCACGGCCACATTGGGTTTTATTAGAGATTCAGGTCGAGATGGATTTTACAAAGGAATTGTCGGAGACCAATTGATTAAAGAAATGATGCGTGGGAATGGCATTATTACCCAAGAGGATTTGGATACATACGAGCCCGTTTGGAGAGATCCAGTTGTGTCTACATACAAGGGACATAAAATTATTGGTATGCCCCCACCTAGCTCAGGTGGAATTGCTCTAGCCCAACTTTTATATGGAGCAGAGAAGTTTGACCTTGGAGATTTGAGTCACAATTCATCCGAATATATTAACCTAATGGCGGAGTTGGAGAAGCGAGTTTATGCAGACCGCACTATCCACTTGGGTGATATGGACTTCTATGATACACCTCAATCAACGCTGCTTTCTCCAAACTATTTGGATGAGCGCTTTGATGGAATAGCAATGAACAGTATGACCTCTTCCATTGAAATAACCAATGGGGTAATACCACTGAAAGAATCCGAGCAAACCACACATTTCTCCATTGTAGATTCAGAAGGAAATGCAGTATCAATAACCACCACTTTAAATGGTAGTATGGGTAGTAAGGTAATGGTAAAGGGAGCGGGGTTTCTGCTCAATAATGAAATGGATGACTTTAGCGCTAAGCCTGGTTCCCCTAATATGTTCGGGTTGCTCGGTTCAGAAGCCAACGCCATCGAGCCTGGAAAACGTATGCTTAGTTCAATGACTCCCACCATAGTGGAGAAGGAAGGCCAACTTAGGATCGTAGCAGGCACTCCGGGAGGGTCTACTATTATTACTTCAGTTTTTCAGACGATTTTGAATGTCATCGACTATGACATGACCATGCAAGATGCAGTAAATGCTCCCAGAGCACATCACCAATGGATGCCAGATATGTTATACATTGAAAAAGGTAGATTGTCAGAATCTTTAATCAACGAGCTTGAGCAAATAGGGCATGAGATTAATGAGCGCAAATACATAGGCAAAATGGATTGCATTTTAGTTCGGGATGACGCCACTCTCGAAGGTGGATCGGATCGAATGCGCGGCGACAGTTATTCCGAGGGATTTTAGTCAACTGCAAATGAAGCTATACTTACATTCCATTCTAATCTATTCCCTCACAGTCTTTTCGTGTGAAACCGAAAACAAACTACCCGATCCTCTGGAAGCTGGCTGGCAAGGAGAGCTAGTCTGTGAAGTACTTTTCGAAAGTGATGAACTGAGAGTGCTCAAGTGTACATTTCCACCCGGTGTTGGACATGAAAAACATTATCATGCTCCTCATTTTGGCTACACATTAGCTGGAAGCAAATTTCGGATAACAGATGATTCTGGCGAAAGAGAAGTCAACGTTCCTACTAACAGCAGTTTCAAAAATCAAGAGATCACTCATGAAGTCGTGAATGTGGGTGACAGCACGGCCATGTTCTTAATCATCGAACCAAAGTGAGGATTACACCGGATTGTGCGTGATACCCCCTCATATCGTGGGAGAACGTGGATGTTTCGATAAATTGTGGCGTAGCTAACCATAACCTGGGAAACGAGAGATGAACGAACGAACAAGATTTTATCTGTTTTATAACAGGTTTCTTTCTAGCTGGAATTGGTGAAGAACTATTTTTTTGTTTTTGATAATACTTAACTTTCTCATCCTTCGAAGATTGACAGGCAACTTTCAAGGCCTTGGAGATTTCTC
Source organism: Cytophagales bacterium (assembly GCA_024232835.1). GTDB lineage: Bacteria > Bacteroidota > Bacteroidia > Cytophagales > Cyclobacteriaceae > JAAEPI01. The sequence continues at coordinate 815 of JAAEPI010001035.1, read as the reverse complement.
AACAAGCTTGACAACATTCATTTTTCTTCTATAGTACACTTCTTTGCGCGAACTCGGGTGATCCTGTTTCGGAACTGGACTATCTCACTTTCAAGTTATAACTGGTTACATGTCAACTATGATCCTGTTTTCGATTATAGCGTGGAAACTGGGGATCGGGCTAAGAAACAAGGTGATTATATAATAATAGGTTACAAACACTGATCAAACATGCGCCATACTGCTTTCTACAAGCTCCCGCACAAACAAACCGCTCCCCCTCATGGCCAAAGTCCTCCACCAAAATTTGAGAAGTTACAGGACTTGGGTGATATCAAGAAGAAAATGAGAGTGACTAAAAGTCCGAGCTACAAGATCAGACTAGCGGCACAAACTCAAGTTAACTTCAATTTAGTCAACTTGACTAATTAAGGCTCCAATACAGCTTTTTTGAACACGTGACTAATTAAAAGAATCCTTTGCAAACTTGATTTAAAAGAGTTCTAAATAATTGCATATTGTATAAGTAGGGTCTGCTGAAAAAGTCTCAGGTGCATTAGATTACGAGCGGGCGAAGCGAAGATGTATAAGGCATACTTCGAGCTGAAGCTCGTGAAGTACCATGCCTATGGCTTGGCAGGGATGATGTGCCTGAGGCTAACATGAAAAATGCCGAAGGCATATTTCAAAGTGCAAGAAATATCATCAAATACGCTTGAAGTGCATGCACTTCAACGCTTGAAACAGCTATCCAATTCTTTGATAATCAATTTATTAAGTGTTTTTCAGCAGACCCTAAGTATCTTTAAATAAACAATGCGAGCGTATGAGTGAGT
>JAAEPI010001034.1 GCA_024232835.1 Cytophagales bacterium | reverse complement strand
CTGAAACTTTCAGGATCACAAAATTATCTGACTGCTATTTTCATTTATACGTAATCGTCTGCTGTTTCTTCGCCAACTGGATTTGTTCTGTCAGGGCCAAAACCAACCAACCAATAATCAATAGTATGAAGATAGTCGGTATCACATTGCGATAAAGATGATATTTGATCTTTGATAGGTGGATAGTAACCATAGATGCATTAGCAAATCGCCTGGTAAGAGTAGAATTAATGTCAACAGTTCGAAATCTCATTGTTGAATCCTCCTTCTACTATTGGGCACTTACTGAACTGTTTTTCCCTCCACCATTTCACTTTCAAAAAAATCAAATTGCGCCTGAATATTGCAACCATTCAGGGTAGATCCAACTTTTCAATCAACGCTTCTTCAGCCATTATCAATTCGACATCCCTACCAACCACTTGACAGTAGCGCTCATGGCTGAAAATATCGATGCGGCTGAAGTTACCAACAACCACAACTTCACGCTCATCAAGCCCAATCTCAGCCCACTTTCGTTGAGCTTTGCTTAGTGGTATTCTTCCTTGTTTATCGATTACTACTTCAGTTTTTGCCGCAATGTACAATCGGTTGAGTGCTGTCCTGATTTTCCCGCTGGTATTTTTCTCTAAACGCATTTCAAAGTCCTGCCATTCCAACTTTGG
>JAAEPI010001033.1 GCA_024232835.1 Cytophagales bacterium | reverse complement strand
GATGTGGTCTGGAAGAAACCAACGGTAGCAGCAATTGCTCTAATTCTCAAGAATCCAGCCTATGCTGGCGCCTTTGTCTATGGTCGAACTCGAACCATTCGTCATCCAAACGGCAAAGTGACTCAGAAGAGGCTTAACGGAGATTTTGCACAAAGAGCTAGATGCTGATTACAAAAGGGTTTTAAGCCTTTTTCAGCATTTCGCGCTTTCTGTAAAGCCCCATGAATACTAAGTTCTTTGTCGTCGTATTGCCTGAAAAGTACAGTTTATAGCTCAAATCGCTTCTTATCAGATACAGCTTGCTGGATCTTGACCTGCTGTCGTAAAGTTTCCAGAGCCTGTCTGACTTCGCTCTGGTATGGGAATGACCTGTTGAGTCGAATCTCTATTACTTCATCAATAATCTCAATAGAAGCCCCATGATGAATTATGCGGTTTCTAACGGTAGACATGGAAAGATCCTTCCAATGGGAAGGGAGAACTTTTTTTTGAATAAGACACAGCAATTTTCAGCAATAGCGACCAGGCGCAAATAGGCTTCGTTTCCTCGAAACTCCTGACTTGGCATTTTGCCAGCGTTGAATGGTCCAGTGGATTCCTTGAAGAATTGCTCGATAGTTTGCCGACCATGGTAAAAATGATGTAATTCCTCAGGTGTAGACGAAAAAGGTAATTTCTCAATGATTCCATATCGCAATATCTTTTTCTGGCTCTTACTATTCGGGTAGAGTTCTTGCTCTTTCTCAACCAATATAGTGCGGAAGCGATGTGGCGATGTAGAAATCACACTACTCAGCCCAAGTTCATACAAACGAGTCTTTGCATCACAACGAATCCATTTGGCTTCATCTATCTGGATGCCCTGGGCAAGTATCCAGTCATAGCGTGCAGACATGCAGAGGTAATGGCCGTGTTCCACAACATAATTCAACGTTTCTTTGGACAGATAGCCACCGTCCAGACGCAGGATAGATGGGGAACAACCCAGTTTCTTTTGAACGTCGGAAACCGTCCATTCCAACGACTTGATCCCATGGGTGTTTCCAGCCATGAGACGCTGGGATACTGCCTCGCCCCGGACGAACCCTACATTCCACTGGAGACAAGGTTTGCCAGGTTTCTTGCGGTTGCCGCCAACAACGGCACCTTCGCGCTTTCGACTTTCAAGGGTGTGGGTCTGGCTATCAACGTCCAGCAGAACAATGTCCTGACGCATACTTTCTCCATGTTGGGCAAGTATCTGGGTGTTCACTCGATCAAGCTGATCAACGTGCCATTTTCCGAATCGATTCAGATACCTATGAGCCGTAGATTGAGCAAAGAACTGTGGGAGGCCAATCAGATTTGCTAGTTTCGTTTCTGTGCTCAACAGATCATCAATCTGATAGATACGCGGAATACCAAGGGTGAAGACTGCTACCAGTCCCATACACATCTGCGTATCAGTGTATTGGGGTTTTCTACCCCTTCTCTTTCGGCTGTGATTCCGTTTCCGGTTCACTGAGATTTGTGCAAAATACTCAGGCAAGCGGATCACATCATTCAGATACCAGATAAAGAGTGGAAAAAGCCCGTATTTACTGAGGTTTTCACCCTCAAACTCAACAAGAATATCCCTGATGTTTGGCGTAGACATTGTGCAATTCCTCTGATAAAAGCAATAGAATCAAGGTTTTGCACAATTGTAGCAAAAAGATGTACTTTCGTAAAGAAGATTGACCTCAATGTATAGGTATAATGGGGGTTAACAGAAAGTACTATTTCTCAAAAACATGTATAAGCTCTTTATTTACAAGGGTTTATTGATTTATGCAAAATCTCCGTTAAGTAAGCGCCATTCGATCAAGGGGGTTGTTTCCTCGCCTGTAAAAAGCCAGTGTTTATGCGGCTCTAGCCAGTCAGCTACCAAAAACCTACCCCTCTCAGCCCCTTTTCAAGGGGAAACAGGACTGTGCAATCACTCATAAATGGCATGATGCGTATCACATAAACACACGCGCGGCTCCAACACCCCCTTGAAAAGGGGGTTGGGGG
>JAAEPI010001032.1 GCA_024232835.1 Cytophagales bacterium | reverse complement strand
CCAGTTTAACACAGACACATTACTCACATTGAGTATTCTACCGATTGACCGAAAACCCAGCCCTTCAAGATATAATTGCAGGGCGTATTTTTTCAACTCTTTTGGCTTTGCCGTAGACTTTTGTTGTACTGTATAGTGATAGCTGCATTTTTTGCACTTATAACCTTTGTTTACCTTTTATCTTGCCGGATTTAATACTAGCACTGCTTGAACACTTAGGACAATTCAAGGCGTTTTTCTGTAAAAAAAACTATATATAATTAGCAATGCCGAAATGAAAATTATGTTACTACCCTAATTTTTCCAATCCAACCTGTTTACTTTGCTGAAAATAGGTCAATATGTTTTCAGCACTGATCAATCGGATTACAGAGTATATCAAGCTTAAAAGTCAGCAAATAAAGCTGGAAATTATTAGTCATTCAGCGCGACTATTGAGTCATGTTATTGTCGTTGGATTTCTTGGAGTTTTGGGCTTGTTCATGATTCTTTTACTGAGTGTTGGATTGAGTGCTTATTTTAATGAAGTGTTTGAAAGCGTATATTTAGGTTATCTAATCGTGGCTGGAGGATATTTTTTATTAATCCTAATAATCGCCATTATGGCTAAAACAGGTGTAATCCAAAATTGGATTGAGGCAACAATCTTAAAGGCGATAGATCAAAGGGAGGAGAGTGAGTAATTCTAGAACTTTACGAACTAGAAAGGATGAATTAGCACAAAAGGAAAAGCTTCTTTTGGCTGAGCTAAATGTCTCAAAAGCTAAGAAGGTGGCACTTTGGTCATTAGGTGCAGGAGTGGTGTCATTGATTGGATATGGAGTTTACAAGTACCTCTCGACAGACACTCGGGATGATCATCCCTCAAAGAGGAAAGTATCGAAAAAAGTACCAAAGGATTCGCCAATTGTGGACTCGGCGATTAAAAATCTAGGCCCTAATCTTGGGAAGTGGCTGTTGAAACAATTGGGAGATTGATTTGGACTAAGCACTCAATGATTCACGCCTTCTCATTTTTCCTGCAGGGATACCGAACATCATTTTGAACCTACGGCAAAAGTACGCCGTGTCTTTGTACCCGACATCTTTTCCAATTTCGTGGATGCTCCTCTTAGAGGTACGAAGTAAGTTCACGGCCATTTCCATTCGCTGATATTCAATATAGTCCTGAGGATTAATTCCCGTTAGCATTTTAAAATATTGGCCAACATAGTCCTCTGAGACATTGGCGACATTGGCCAGCACCTTGTTAGACAGATCGTCACTGAGATTTTCTTTGATAAAACCAAATAGGTCAATCAGTCTCGGGTCTCTAAAATATGTGCTGTTTGTAGCGAGCTGCTCTACAAATAGCCCCTGCTTAAGAATATGCCGGATTAATTCTACCACGAGCCTTTCTGTAAGAATCTTAACCATCCGATCCTTTCCAGGGAGGGTTTTTGAGCTTTCGATATTTATGTCATGGATGACTTGTTTTATCTCCTCATGCCTTCTGATCTTGAAGGCTGGGATATCCAACGACCCAAAGAAATTAACCGAATCAAATGCTTTTGCTTCAAAAGAAACATAGCTAAAGGAATCCTGAACTGAAGAATCGTCAATTGATTCTGTTGAGAGAAAATAGGATTCTTTGTTTCCTAGAAAATCTTCCTTACTTATCAATTCGGGTTCATTTTGACCATAGGTCATGGAAACCATTTTTCCACCTGGCACAAACAATATATCACCTACCCCTGCATCTTCTTTTTGCTTCCCATATTTCAATTGGCCATTGTTGATAATCATCAGGGTATTCTCCACCTCATAATTATTCTCAATGCTAATAGGCCTGAGAATATCAATATTCTGTGCTTTGATGTAGCGAATCGATAACGATTCAATAATCTGGTTATAGTCTTCCATTTATACTTTAACAATGTCTATGCTGGTAATCTCGCTGGTATTCAGGACTTAATTGTATAAATCTAATACGAAATTCCAAAAATACAAGGAAATATGAAAGAAATCCTTTTTGTTACTATTTCAATAAACCTCTGGAAATAACGATTTTTTGAATTTCTGAAGTTCCTTCGTAAATCTGAGTGATCTTGGCATCCCTCATCAGACGCTCTACATGAAATTCCTTAACGTAACCATATCCTCCATGGATCTGGACAGCTTCAATAGTGGAATTCATAGCGACCTCTGATGCAAATAACTTGGCCATGGCGCTGGCTTGAGAGAAATCCTTTCCTTGATCTTTTAATTGGGCCGCTTGCAGACAAAGCAATCTCGCTGCATCAATGTTTGTTGCCATGTCGGCTAGTTTGAATTGAATTGCCTGATGCTTCGCAATTTCAACTCCAAAGGCTTTTCGCTCTTTGGCGTAGGCAATAGACAATTCTAATGCTCCAGCGGCAATTCCCAATGCTTGGGATCCAATTCCAATTCGACCGCCATTTAAAGTGGCCATGGCAAATGAAAATCCAAAACCATCTTCCCCAATCCTATTTTCTTTTGGCACTTTTACGTCCTGAAACATCAATGAGTGAGTATCAGATCCTCGAATGCCTAATTTGTCTTCCTTTTTCCCGACCACAAATCCTTCCATGTCACGTTCAACGATCAGGGCATTAATACCCTTGTGCTTCATCTCCGGATTGGTCTGTGCAATAACAATGTAGATCCCAGCAGAATTCCCGTTTGTTATCCAGTTTTTTGTTCCATTAAGCAAATAGTAATCTCCCTTATCCTCTGCCGTAGTTCGTTGTGAAGTAGCATCTGATCCGGCCTCCGGTTCTGACAGGCAGAATGCTCCAATCTTCTCGGCCGTAGTTAGCTGAGTCAAGTATTTTTGTTTTTGATCCTCAGTTCCGTACTTTTCTAACCCCCAACTTACGAGTGAGTTATTTACTGACATGCAGACGGAAGCAGAAGCATCTACCTTCGAAATTTCTTCCATGGCGAGTACGTACGAAACTGTATCCATGCCTCCACCATTATATTTTGGATCAACCATCATCCCCATAAACCCAAGCTCACCCATCTTTTTTATTTGTTCTGTTGGGAATCGCTGTTCATTGTCTCGGTCAATTACACCTGGCAAAAGTTCTTTTTGAGCAAATTCTCTTGCTGCTTCTTTTACGGCTAATTGTTCTTCTGTGAAATTGAAATCCATGGATTGTTAGGGTTAATGGAGCGCAAAAATAAAAAAAGGATTCAGTTAAGTTCTGAATCCTCTCTTTGAATTTTCATTTTCTATCTTAATCTCTCATTCCCAAGTACATCAATACATAATAAAGTAAGGTGGCTAGTGCACTCAGAGCTACAACTAGATAGGTGGAAGCGGCAGCATTCAGTGCATCCTTGGCCATGACGTGTTCTTCAGGATTAACGATGTTTCTATCCTTGATCCACGCTAATGCTCGATTGCTGGCATCATATTCCACAGGAAGTGTAACAAACGCAAACAAGGTGAACACAGCATTAACAGCAATAATTATGATTAGGGCAGTTTCAATTGGAAGAAAACCCTGCGCGAAGAACATTCCGAAGAGCATCATCATGAACATCACGTTCATAATTTTGGCACTGACATTCTGAATTGGTACCATCGCAGAACGAAATTCTAAAAAACTGTATGCCGAGGCATGTTGCACAGCATGTCCACATTCGTGGGCAGCTATTGCTGAAGCAGCCACTGACCTCCCATTGTACACATCTGGACTTAGATTTACAGTTTTATTTGCTGGGTTATAATGATCGGTTAGGTGACCTTGAACGCTGGTCACGGACACATCATAAATGCCATTGTCCTTCAACATTAACTCAGCTACTTCTCTCCCTGATAAGCCTGTAGATAGCCCCACCTTGGAGTATTTCTTCATTTTATTTTTTAATTGATTACCAACAATCATGCTGATAAGCATAAACCCAATAATTATTACAAATAGCATTCTTTACATTTTTAATTTCTCAATAATTCCTGTTGTGGAGTACCCGTTCACTAATTCTATAGTTTCTACTTTACCACCATGTTCGATTACGACATCAGCTCCAACAATGTTGCTCATTTTGTAATCTTTTCCCTTTACTAATATATCAGGCATAATCAGCTCAATTAGTTCCAATGGAGTGTCTTCACCAAACAACACAACTAAGTCGACAAAGTTCAAAGCTGCAAGAATTCGTGATCGGGCATACTCGTCATTTACCGGCCTGCCTTCTCCCTTAAGCTTTTGAACGGACTCATCTGTATTCACGGCAACCACCAAGTGCTGACCCAAGTCTTTGGCCTTCTCTAAGTAGTCAATATGTCCAAGATGAAGAATATCGAAACACCCATTTGTGAAAACTACTTCGTCACCATTATTCTTCCAACCTGACACGATTTCTTCGGCTTCTAACCGATCCTTAATTTTGAATTTTGTGTTCATTATTTTTTACAAATATGGAAAGAATTCCGGCGATTAATCCAAATATCATCACAGCAATGAGCTGAGAGCTGTGCAATAATGTTGCGAAGAAAATGCCTGTTGTCTTGTCAATACTATAAAGGAGTAGCATGGTGGAAACGAGGGCATGAAAGGTGCCGAATCCGGACTGAACGGGTAATACAAACGCAACCACTCCGGCTACAAGAATTGAAAACCCAACTTCCCAAGTGAGATGAGAAGTTTCTGGAACAGCGAAGAAAACCAAATAAGACATGAAATAATAAATGATCCAGATTAACAAAGTAGAGATAACATATTTTGAAATATGTACTCTTCGTAAGGATATTAACCCTTGAACAAGTCCTCTACTGAATTCACCTACTTTAGTCTTGCTTGGATAAATGAATTTGAAAAACAGCCACAAGCCTAGTCCCACCACTACTGAACCTACGCCGAAAATCAAGTATCCGTTGAATTTTGTGTCTAAGGTTTGATCAAAGAACTGAGCCAATTGATCCGACTGAATTAGCATGGTGAATAACAGGATCAGACAGAGCATTAGAACATCCACGATTCTTTCAGTGACCACTGTGCCAAAACTTGTGGCGATGGGCACTTTGTCACTTTTCAATAAAACGCCACATCTGGTTATTTCTCCCAACCGGGGAAGCAATAGATTGGCTAAATATCCAGACATCACTGCCAGAAACATTCTATAGGTCGTTGGAGCATGATCAAGTGGTTCTAATTGAAGTTTCCATCTATAGGCTCGAAGGATGTATCCAAAAAGTGAAATGAACATGGAAAGGACAACCCAGAAGTAATTCACTTCTTTGGCTTTTTCCTTGAATTCCTGAATATCAATTTGCTTAAAAACCAGGTATAAGATTACCACAGCAAGTCCTATGCTCAAAAGTACCTTTAGTATGGTCAATACGATTTTTGGCATAAATATTAATGTAATATTTTCACTTGAAATTGGCTTGCCGATATTGGCTAAATCTACTGGCGCAAATATAGATTATCAATGAGTCTTACGCCTTCTACATAAGCTGCAATACAAACGGAGATTTCCTTAGCACCATTGAGGTCGTTCAGAATAGTCAAATCTTCAGAAGCAAATTCCAAATATTCGATCTCCAATCCATTGATTCTTTCATAATATTTAGCTGCTCTTTTTCGGCAGTTGTCTATTGATTCTCCAGAATCAAATCCTTCTTTAACAATATTTAACCCCTCAAATATTTTAGAGGCAACAGCAATACCTTTCTCTGATAATTTTAAATTTCTTGAAGACATGGCTAAACCGGATTCTTCTCGAATTGTTGTGCATCCAATAATCTTTATCGGAAAGGAAAGGTCTTTGACCAACTGCTTGATCAACAAGTATTGTTGTAAATCCTTCAATCCAAAATAGGCATAATCGGGCAGAATGATGTTAAACAATTTCGCCACAATAAGTCCAACACCATTGAAGTGGCCGGGACGAAATTCTCCTTCTAGTCGACTCCCTAAATCACCGAAATCAAGGCTCGAGACAGGAGAATTGCCGTAAATATCATTGATGCCAGGGGCAAAGACCAAATCACATTTTCCTTTTAAAATAGCCAAATCACCGTCTAATTTTCTGGGATATTCCTTTAAATCTCTCTCATTAGTGAACTGTCGGGGGTTCACAAAAATTGAAACGATTACAACGTCACAAGTCCTTGCAGCACGTACGAGAGATAGATGTCCTTCGTGTAAAGCTCCCATGGTTGGCACGAGTCCAATGGTTTTTCCTTGCTTCTTATTTTCTAAGACAGCAGACCGAATTCCTTCAGTTGAGTCGAACAATTGCATATAAATAAATAGGCTATCTTATTGATTATGTTGATGGTAAACCAAAAATATGGTATTTTTGTGCTCCTTTTCGCAATAAGCAACACGCAAATCTTAAATTATGTCGAATATCAAGATTCTATACGTAGCAAGTGAGATTAATCCTTTTTTGAACACGTCGGAAGTTTCCGAGTTTGTAAGAAGATTGCCCCAGGCTATGCAAGAGAGAGGAATGGAAATCAGGATTTTAGTACCTCGATTTGGATTAATAAACGAAAGAAAGAATCGGCTCCATGAAGTGGTGAGATTGTCAGGTATAAATATTTCCGTTGGTGAAGAAGAGAAGCCACTAATAATCAAGGTGGCGTCAATACCAAACGCTAAGCTTCAAGTCTATTTCATTGATAATGAAGATTACTTTCATAGGAAGTCAGTCTTTCATGATAAGCAGGAAAAATTCTTTGCTGACAATGACGAACGAGCAATATTTTTCTGCAAAGGAGTTGTAGAAACGATTAAAAAGCTCGGATGGGCACCAGACATTATTCATTGTAATGACTGGATGACAAGTATGATCCCTCTTTACGTAAAGACCACTTACAAAAACGATCCGATCTTCAAGGATTCCAAGACAGTATTCACCATTTATGACAATCCGTTCTCACATAAATTTGGTGATGACTTATTTGAAAAAGTACGGATGATCGACATTGATGACAGCATGATGCATCAATTGAAATCAGCGAACTACGAAGGGTTTATTAAGCTAGGAGCCCAATATTCTGATGCAGTGATATATGCAAACCAAAAATCTACTGATAGTTTTGAGAAACTCATGGCAGATATTGTTGGAGAAAAGAAGATTGGCACAATCGAAAAAGACGAAAATTTAGAAGACTCATACTTCAATCTATATAATGAACTTGTTGGTTAAGAAGCAGATAGGATGGCTGTTAGCCATTGGTGTATTATTATTTGGTTGTAAGGATGAAATGAGATTGGAATTGAGTCCAGATGTGCAGCAAACTAGTCTAGAGTTCGTAGAGCTGACCTTGCCAACTACAAATCTATATTTCGATAGTCTAAGGACTGATGATGGCACGACTCTCCTTGTTGGAGAATACTCAGACGATGTTTTTGGAAGCATGAAAGCTACGGGCTATGCAGAATTCGACTACAGAGCTGGACCCTTGCCATTCTATACTATATTGACGGCTAGAGACGGTTCAGATTCACTTGTTGCAAATAGTAATAACATCAGCTATGATTCTTTAATTTTTGATTCTGTGACAGTCACTCTTCGTGTAGCAGAGATTCTGTCCTTAGGTCCAAATCTGACACAGAATTTGGAATTCTATGAACTGCAAGACTCGGTCTTCAATGGTGTCATTTATTTGGCAGATGATGAAGTTCCATTGGGTGATAATTTGGGCAATGACCTTGTTTCTTTAACTCGTGTTTTTAATGGAGTTGAAACCACTTTTGGTTTGTCTACCTTAGCTGATCTAGACTTGAGTGAAGATACTGTATTCGCAGAATTTAGGCTAAATGACTCATATGGTCAGGAGATGTTTGATTTCGTCGCAAGCCTCGATGTTGATGAAACCGATACCTTGACAGCCCAGAAGATACGCTTTCCTGGGATTGGGTTTGTTTCAAATGGCAGTACCGGGTTAGTAGGATATCAAGTTTCCAGTGCGCAAAGCAATGTGAACATTCATGCTAGCAGTCCAGATTCGACATATATCATTGAATTCCAATTGGCAAGTTCTAGAAAATTCCATCATCTTGACCGAGATAGGACGGGATCTGATTTTGCTTCTTTAAATGATCGCAGAGCATTGGATGTTAGTAACGAATTTGTGTATTTCAATCCAGTTGCCGGAGTACTGCCAAGAATTGACCTTGAGCCCTATTTTGACTTTGTCAGAGAAAATGAGCAAAATGATATTGTAATACAGCGAGCAGAACTGTCAATAGGTGCTAAGCTCAATCAGGACTTTTTCCCAGATGCCAATTTTTCGAGACTTTATTTTTCTACATCAGACAGCTCTAACCTCTCTGACATAGAATTCAATATAAACTGGCCAGGTGTATTTTTTGATTATTTGGGTACTCTTTTACAGTCAGACAATACTTACTTGGGAGATCAGAATAACAATGCACTATTGGTTCGTGATGAGCTAGATAGTCACAATGAATTTAGTTATTTCCCCAATGTCTTTTTTCAGGACTTGTTGGATCAAACAGAATCAGGAGAGGATGTTTATTCGGATAATCTGGTAATGGTATCACCAGTTAATAACTCTCTAGGGCAATCCACTATTTATAAAGATTCAGTGAAGCTTAAGCTTTTCTACGTTCAGCTCAATTAATTATGTGCGGGATTGTCGCTTACATTGGAGCCAAAGATGCTTACCCCATTCTATTGAAAGGTCTTCATCGGCTAGAGTATCGGGGTTATGATAGTGCTGGCATAGCATTGATAGACAATGCAGAGATTCATGTCCATAAAAAAGCAGGGAAAGTCAAAAATCTGGAGAGATTCGTTAACGGGAGTGAAAGCGGATCAACTATTGGCATAGGACATACTCGGTGGGCGACACATGGTTTACCGAATGATCTTAATGCTCATCCTCACCTCTCAGCAAATGGTTCTTTGGTAATGATTCATAATGGCATTATTGAAAACTATGGTAGCCTAAAACAAGACCTAATTAACAGAGGTTACTCATTTGAGAGCGATACGGATACGGAAGTTTTTATCACCTTCATCGAAGACATTCAAAAAGAAGGAAATCATCCGCTGGAAGACGCATTTAGAATTGCGTTAACAAAAGTCATTGGGGCATATGCCGTGGTTATTATGTCTACTAAAGAGCCCCGCAAGTTAGTAGCGGCCAGAAAAGGTAGCCCTCTAGTTCTTGGTCTTGGCGAAGGAGAGTTCTTTCTAGCTTCGGACGCCACCCCCATTGTTGAGTATACTAATGAAGTGATTTATCTCAAGGATGAGGAAATCTTAATCATCAATGATGACCATTATGAAATAAAGAATCTTGATGATGTAGCTCAGTCACCATACATCGAAACACTTGACATAGAACTTGAAACGCTAGAAAAAGGTGGTTATAAGCATTTCATGCTGAAGGAAATTTTTGAACAACCAAACTCGATTCGTGATTGTATGAGAGGAAGGTTGAATGTGGATACAGGTGAATTAGTTCTTGGTGGCATTCGTGAATATGCAAACGCTTTGGCCAATGCAGAACGAATTGTAATTGTAGCTTGTGGAACTTCATGGCATGCTGGATTAGTTGCGGAATACTTGTTCGAAGACTTATGCCGAATACCCGTTGAAGTAGAATATGCTTCCGAGTTTCGTTATAGAAACCCGGTAATAAATGAAGGAGACATTGTCATTGCAATTTCACAGTCTGGAGAAACGGCCGACACCTTGGCAGCCATCGAATTAGCTAAAAATAAAGGAGCCATCGTTCTTGGAGTCGTCAATACGGTTGGGTCATCAATTGCCAGAAATTCTTATGAAGGTGCCTACTTACATGCAGGTCCTGAAATAGGTGTGGCTTCAACTAAAGCATTCACTGCCCAACTTACTGTCTTGACGATGATTGCTTTGCGTCTGGCAGCTAAAAAAGGGACGATAACAGATACCAAATACCACGAATTGTTGGTAGAACTTGATAGTATTCCCGATAAAGTGGCTCTAGCATTGAAGCTCAACGATAAAATTGAAACTATTTCTGATCTTTTTAAGGAAGCCCAGAATTTCCTTTATTTAGGGAGAGGATACAATTTTCCAGTTGCTTTGGAGGGAGCTTTGAAGTTGAAGGAAATTTCCTATGTACATGCAGAGGGATATCCTGCCGCCGAGATGAAACACGGGCCGATCGCACTTATTGATGAGAAAATGCCAGTTGTCGTGATTGCCACAAGAGATAGCTCTTACGACAAAGTGGTATCTAACATTCAGGAAGTGAAGGCTCGCAAAGGAGTGATAATCGCCATTGTTACTGAAGGGGACGAACTAATTCCAACTATGGCTGATTTTACCATTGAAATTCCAGCAACACATGATTATCTCATGCCGCTTTTGTCGGTAATACCATTACAATTGATGTCCTATCATATGGCCATTATGCGAGGCTGTAATGTAGATCAGCCTAGAAATTTAGCAAAGTCTGTAACTGTTGAATAATGAAAAGAATTATTGAATCGTCCTTGGCTCCAGAACCAATTGGCCCGTACAGTCAGGCAGTAGCTGCGAATGGCACTTTGTATGTATCTGGTCAGATTCCTATTGATCGATCAACAGGAGAAGTGATATCCAGTTCCATCGAAGAAGAAACAGAACAGGTGATGAAGAATTTAGAATTTATTCTAAAGGAGGCGGAATCCGGATTTGATCAGGTTGTGAAGTGCTCTATCTTTATGAAAGACATGAGCGATTTCGCCAAAATAAATGAGGTATATGGATCAAGGTTTGTCTCTAATCCACCAGCTAGAGAGACTGTACAAGTAAGTGAATTACCAAAAGGAGTAAATGTTGAAATCTCCTGCATTGCCCTTGTTGATTAAATTTATCTTTTCTTAAAACATTCCAAACTAATGGAAAACGTTCGTGTTCGGTTTGCTCCAAGTCCAACCGGTGCTTTGCACATTGGGGGAGTACGGACAGCTCTATTCAATTATCTCTTTGCTCGAAAAAATAGAGGAACATTCATCCTCAGAATAGAAGATACGGATCAAAATAGGTTTGTGGATGGTGCAGAAAGCTATATCAAGGAAGCCCTGAATTGGTGTGGTCTCATACCCGATGAAAGTTCTGAGATTGGGGGTGACTATGGCCCGTATAAGCAATCGGAAAGAAAGGAAATCTATCAACAACATGTTCAGCATCTTTTAGATAGTGATCATGCCTATTATGCATTCGATACTCCCGAAGAATTGGATGAAATGCGTGAGAAATTAAAAGAAACGAAGGCTACCAATCAACAGTACAATTCAGTTACACGAATGTCCATGAAAAACTCACTCACACTATCAGTGGAGGAAGTAGAGGAGCATATTAAATCACGGCAGCCATACGTGATAAGGATGAAAATTCCTCTTAAAGAAGAAGTACGAATTCATGACATCATAAGGGGTTGGATTGTGGTACACTCCTCTACGCTGGATGATAAGGTATTGATGAAGTCAGATGGGTTTCCAACTTATCATTTGGCAAATATTGTGGACGATCATTTGATGAAAATTACACACGTAATTCGAGGTGAAGAATGGCTTCCTTCCGTCCCCTCTCATGTGTTACTTTATAGGTTTCTCGGTTGGGAGGACACCATGCCAAAGTTTGCTCATCTTCCTTTGATTCTAAAGCCGGATGGCAATGGTAAACTGAGCAAGAGAGCTGCGGACAAAGCAGGCTTTCCGATTTTCCCACTTAATTGGAAAGATCCTCAAACCAATGATTTGTCTCAAGGCTTCAAGGAAGAAGGTTATTTGCCTGAAGCGTTGATTAATTTTCTATCGCTACTTGGATGGAATCCTGGTACTGAGCAAGAAATCTTTTCATTAAAAGAATTGGAAGATGCTTTTTCGTTGGAGCAGGTAAATAAAGCTGGGACCAAATTTGATATTGACAAAATCCGATGGTTCAATGAGCAGTATATAAGATCCTTGGACAGTGGTTTATTAGCAAACCAGCTGATTGCCAATTTGGAAAAGATAGGACACGTCTGCGAAAAAGAAAGTGCCGTCGCAATTGTTGAATTGCTTAAAGATCGGATTACCTTCCCCTCAGACCTCACGGATTTGTCTTTGATTTTTTTTGAAGAACCCATCTTTTTTGACGAGAAAGTCGTACGAAAGAAATTGACAGCAGAGACTAATAACGCATTGTCATTGTTTGCCAAGGTTATGAGTGAGAAAGACGCTTTATCGGCGGAAGAAATTCGGAAACTATTTTCAATCACATTAAATGATGCCGGTATAAATCCCGGAAGCGTTATGCAAATGCTACGGGTATGTTTGTCAGGTGGAAGTTCAGGGCCTGATCTAATGGGGGTCATGCAAATATTAACCCCAAAGAAATCATCCGAGCGTATCTTGCATTCGTTGGATCAAGTTAAGCATCTAATCAAGGACTAATGGGAAAAGAAAAGAAGCCGAAAACAAACAAAGAATTGAGTAGATTTGACATTAATATCGACTCTTTTGGCGAAGTTAAATCAAACATGAAAATTGATGAGATCAATAAATTTCTCAACAAAACGGTTGACGATAAAAAGTTACGTGACCGAGATGACTTGGATGAGATAAAAGGAGAAGAGGAATAGAGTCCACCAAGTCGGTTTGTTATTTTTGATTTTATTCGGAATGTGACGTCCCGACTCGTTGGGATTAGCGCACCACTTTGAAACACTTCACCTACATCATCCAATCCAAACTCGATCAGAGCTGGTAGTACGGATACTCCTCAAATCCTGAAAACAGATTAAGTTATCACAACTCTAGTATTTGCAAATACACGAAAACAAAAAAACAATGGACGCTTATTTTTGTTAGAGAGTTTGATAACAAAACAGAGGCACTTAAATTTGAGCGTTATCTCAAAAATCAAGGAATAAGACTTTCTTGTTGAGACGGTATAAGGAGTATTTTCGGGATGTGGCGCAGCTCGGTTAGCGCACCACTTTAGGGTAGTGGGGGCCGCAGGTTCAAATCCTGTCATCCCGACATTGATTTAGCTCGAATACATTAAGAATTCGAGCTTTTTCTTTTTTTATGTCGACAAGCTCTGTTGCCAAACCAAAAAAATCTACAACTCTAACTATCAAAAAACCGCAGCTCGGTTAGCGCACCACTCTAGGGTAGTGGGGGTCGTCTCTAGAACTCGGGATCATCCCGACCATACTAGCCAGCATTTCAGCTGGCTTTTTTTTGGCACTAAAGGTGGTCATGATCTTATGTGAACCTAATACCTTCGTGCACATGCTACGAAGTGTATTTCTCTTTATTTTTCTGTTTCTGCTAATTGATACAATCCAAGCCGGAGATGTTCGACGCGTTAAGAAGGCAATGGAGAAGGCTGATTATGAAAAAGCTGAGGTTCTGATCAAAAAATCTCTTGCTAATCAAGAGATTAATCCAGGAGTGAGATACCTCTACTCTGTTCTCTATATCACACCAGAATTTCCAAGATTCAACATCGATAATGCTAGGAACTATATACGACGAGCCATTCAAGATTTCGAGGTAGCTAATCAAGACGATCTTGAAGAATTGACAGAAGAGGAGATAACCAAGAGCACTCTGATCACTCATCTGGAAAGAATCATTCAACTGGCCTTTGAAAAAGCGAGGGATCAGCAGTCCATTATGAGTTGGCAAACATTCATAGAATTTTATCCTGAAGCTAAGCAAAATGGTTTTGCGGTAGATAGCAGAGACAGTTTGATTTTTCAGGGGATAAATAAAAATTCCTTATCGGACTTGAGAGAATTTCTAGTTGCTTATCCAAATTCTATATTCAGACCTGAAACTCAAAATATTTTGGACAGGCTGCTGGTTAGCCAATTTTGGAAATCGAAATCCACCGAGGATCTGGAACGTTTCATTTTGGAAAATCAGGAAAGTGAATACAAAGAAACTGCGATTAAACACCTACTGAAACTTCGGACGTTATCTGGGAAGCTCGACAATTTCCTCAGTTTCATTCAAAAGTATCCAGCAACAATCGCCACCACGCAGGCGGTCAACTTTATGTATCATCTTGATAAAGAAAATGGTTTCAAAGATTTTAATAGATATGTGGATTTTCATTCATCGAGTGATTCACTAAGAAAAGTGAGGGAAGTTGCATCCCTTTTTCAGTTCGCCATTTTTGATCAGACATATCAACTGATCTCCAATGAGAATGATATTTCAAAAACAAACCTCATTTCTATTAGTGCTGACATTAATTGCTTTGGTCTGGTAGGGGATGTGATTTCTGGATCGGATTCTGAGGGAGAAATAATTTTATCGAAGAGAGGAACCGAACTTATTAGAGGCAAGGTTGAAAAAGATTTGGGAGCTGGATTTTTACAAGTCAATCAGGGATCAAGTTTGGATGTATATCATAAATCAGGTGCTAGAATATTAAAAGATATAGAGGAAGCTGAAATTTTAAATAATCAATTCCTAAAAGCAAGAAGAAACAATTGGGCACTCTATACGCTTATGGGAATTGCCCTCACTGATGAACGTTTTGATGACATTTTTATGGAAGGAGATTTTTGGTTTTTCCGCAAGGCGGACAGATTGGCGATCATTTCGGCAAATAAGATCGTCGAGTCCTTTACAGAAGGATTGTATCTAGAATTCAAGTTTGATGATTACGAATTGGTAGATGATAATTTGTCGATTGGTTTTAGAGGAGATCAAGAATGCCTGCTGAAAAGTGATGGTGAATTTTTGGTGCCTTGGGGAAAGCACCACATCTATCCTCACGAGACGAACGGATACGTTCATGATCAAAAAGGATATGCTTTTTATGGCCCAGAACGATACACCTACTACCCGTATTTAGAAGTAAATGATGGTTTTATACTACGGAAAGAAGCTGAAAATCAATGGATGCTTTTCTCAAATGAAAAAGACTGGTTCATTCCTCTCAAGGACAGTGTAAAACTACTAAGCAGACATAGTGCGTTAATAACTGGAGAATCACCCAAACTCATTTTTCAGAATCAGAAAATATTGGACATAGGAGTGGATGATATGCCACTGTCGGTTTCCATGACTTCTCCGTATACCTTGGTCAAAGGAGAAGTTTCGTTGATCATTGATTCTTATGGAAAAATTCGCTTTTCGGGAAATTTTGATAGTATCGAAATACTTAACGATTCATTATTTTCAGTTTCCTTCAACAAGAAGTACGGGGTTCTCAACAGGTTAGGAGAGGAGATACTCCCAATAGAATTTGATTATTTGAGTTTAGAAGATGGAATGATTTCGTTTATTAATAAGCAGAAAATAGGCGCATACGACTTAACCAAAAATCTTCAATTCAAAGAAATATTTGAATCGAAATTGGAGCGAATCAATCATTTGTATAGAGCAAAAAAAAGCGGTTCGTATGGTCTAATCAATAGCGAAGGGATTGAAGTACTTCCGTTTGAGTATGAAGAGTTTTTTGAATGGACGGATTCACTAGTGTGGGGCAAGCAAGATGATCTGCTTAGTTTGATTGACTTGAATACCCACGAAGCTGAGCTGCAGGTCACTCTGCTCTCACCATTTGAGACTGGCTCTAATACGTTAATGAAATTTTACGGTTCCAATGGTTTTGGTCTTATTGGCAAGACAGGAACATTACTTCAGCCGATCTATTCAGAAATAGTCTGGATCGGCGATGAAACGCAGGGAGTGATTATGGCTGACCGATTTTTACCTGAGGCTGGATTCCATGTGGTCACATATTTTGACGCAAGCGGGCGAAAGATCCTTTCACAAGCCTATTCAAAAGAAGATTTTGAAAAAGTACTTTGTAATGAATGAGTTTTTTCTCTAAATTCAATATAGATGGAAGCAGGTAAATTCAAACAATTGCCGTTAAAGGATCAAATCCAATGGGTTTGGCTGGAAGGGGAATTTGTTATGGACATACGCTATTACAATTTCAAGGTGAACCTTTACCTGGTTAGAGATTTTTACATAGAGGTATTTTATCATCACAAGGAAGACAGAGTTGAGAAGATTGAAATTCTAGATCGGGACTCGAATCGAATGAAGTTCTATGCTGATCAAGTTAAATTGGGAAAGGTCGCCTGAATGACTGGTAATTTGATCAACCCATCAACTCACTAATCGCCAGCCAGGCCATCAAGCCCATGCCAGTTTTGAGGGCATCTTCATCGATATTGAAGGTGGCTGTATGAACACCCGAATTGATGCCCTTGGCTTCATTACGGATACCCAGTCGGTAGAAGCAAGCATCAGTATGCTGTGAGTAATAGGCGAAATCTTCAGCAGCCATCCAGAGATCGAGCTCTTCCACATTCTCTTCTCCCAGATATGCAATTGCTGCTTGCTTGTTTCGCTCTGTATATTTAGGATCATTTTTGAGAAATGGGAAGCCATCCGAAATTGTGAATTCGCAAGTGGCGCCCATTGACTCGGCGATACCCTCAGCCATTTTCTTCATCTTTATTTTGGCTTCAGCCCTCCATTCTTCGTCAAAGGTCCTGAACGTACCCTCTACCTTCACCTCATCTGGAATTACGTTGGTAGCACCATCGGCTTGAACTTTCCCGAATGAAAGCACGCTGGGCATTTTGGGGCTAGCTATTCTACTCACTATTTGTTGTAAAGCGATAATGATGTGGCTGGTGACAACTACTGGATCAATCCCCGTTTCGGGCATAGCTCCATGTCCTCCTATTCCTTTTACAGTGAAATAAATTTCATCCGCACTGGCCATATATTTTCCAGATCTAAATCCCACTTTCCCAACGTCTATTAATGGCATTACATGTTGCGCCAAAATCGATGACGGCTTAGGATTTTCAAGTACCCCTTCTTTAATAAGTATCGTAGCACCCCCAGGTATCTTTTCCTCACCAGGTTGGAAAATCACCTTGATGGTTCCATTCCAGTACTCTTTAAGCTCGTTAAGAATTCGCACGGCACCCAGCAAGGAAGACGCATGAACATCGTGCCCACAAGCATGCATGACCCCATCGTTGCTCGACTTATAATCAACCTCATTTTGCTCCTGAATAGGAAGTGCATCAATGTCTCCACGAAGTGCAATAGTTTTGCCAGGAGTATTCCCTTCCAGTATACAAACGACTCCTGTGGTAGCTTGTCGTTCCAGATTCATAATGCCTATGTCCCTTAGCTTTCCTTCAATAAAATCTGCGGTTTTAAATTCTTGGAAAGAAAGCTCAGGATTTGAATGAATGTGATGCCTCATAGCTTGTATATCCTCAAAATAGGATTCTGAAAGTGATTTTATGCGACCGATAAAATCAGTCATAATTGATTCTAATTTTTTCAGGTATTAGTAGTGCTTCGGGGAAATTTTTCCTAACTCGCTCGTAGGTTTCATAGGCCATAATTCTATCTACAAATCGCCCGGCTTTTACCTTGAAATCGGGTTGAAAGTACGTCATCTTGGCCTTGATCTCAGGAAATCTCATCCTGATTCTCCCCAAAGCTCTTGTGGCATTTTCACGATTGGATCCATTGTACAGAAGAATGGTAAAGCCTTGTTCAATTCTCGGCTTGGTATTTTCTCTGGAAATCATATTGGAGATACTGTCGAGTTCCATTTTGATATGACCTTCTGGAATTACAGTTGGTTCAGTGCGTCTTGTTGATAGCCCTATGGTTTCACCGAGAGATGGGCGGTGGACACTCAAGTCTTCATCATATTTGGCTGGCTTCACTACGCTGATTGTTTGCGCTGTTCTGCAACCAGTTATGGATAGAAGAGCAAACAATATGATCAGTCGATGAGTACGCATTGATTGCTTTTGATATCGTTTTCTACGGTTTTAAACTTCACATCTTTTTTCACCCTCCCGTCAGCATATTGAACATTTACACGTTGATTTCGGCTGGCCACTTTTGCAGATTTTGCCGGCTGGATTTTTTCTGCAGGAGGTCGACTGCCTGTTGGATGTGCCCCTCCAGCAAGTACTGATCTTGATTCTTCTTTCGATTCTTTGTAATTTCTAGCAGATTTTTGAGACCGAGCTTCTCGGACATCCTGCTCCTCTTGAGCAGGGATTTCAGCTTTCATCAGGAATGATATTGTCTCAGCATTCACTTTTCCTATGAAAGACTTGAACATTTCAAAACCTTCAAATTTGTAAATCAACAAAGGATCTTTTTGTTCGTATGCGGCATTTCTTACCGACTGCCTAAGGTCGTCCATGTCACGGAGGTGCTCTTTCCAGGTCTGATCGATCATGGCAAGAGAGATGATTTTTTCCATTTCCTTGATCACCTCTTTCCCTTCTGATTCCAATGCTCTCTCAAGGGAGACACTTGCACCAATTTGCTTTTGCCCGTCCGTAAATGGGATGCCGATGTTTTCTACTGTAGCCCCACGAGTCAACTGGATTCGTTTCAACACAGGAAGAATTGGCTCTATACTTCGTTGATTTTTTTGACTATAAGCCTCCAGCGATTCATTGTAGAGACGATCTGACAAAACTGGTTGATCGATTTTCTCTAGCTCATCTGCGACAATTTGAAAATCAAAGCCAAGCGTACTGATGGCGTTGAGCTTCAGGCTATCCAGATTATTTTCAACCTTGGCATTGGCAGCTATATCTTCACATGTGTCATAGAGCATATTCAAGATATCAAGCTCTAGCCTATTACCATAAAGCGCATTTCTTCTTCGCTTATATATGACTTCACGCTGTGAATTCATGATGTTGTCGTACTCCAGCAGCTGCTTTCTGATAGCGAAGTTGTTTTCCTCTACTTTTTTCTGTGCTCGTTCGATTGACTTGGTAATCATTGAGTGCTGTATTACTTCACCTTCCTGGAGCCCCAATCGATCCATAATCTTAGCCACCTTGCCAGACATAAATAGTCGCATCAGATTATCTTCCAACGACACATAAAATTGCGACGATCCGGGATCACCCTGACGTCCAGATCTTCCCCTAAGTTGTCTGTCTACACGTCTTGACTCATGGCGTTCTGTACCAACAATGGCCAACCCTCCCGCAGCTTTTGCCTCAGGTGTAAGCTTGATGTCTGTACCTCGACCAGCCATGTTAGTGGCGATGGTCACCGTACCGGGCTTACCCGCTTCTGCTACTACATCTGCTTCCTTTGCATGTTGCTTGGCATTTAGCACTTGATGTTTGATGTTCCGCATTTTGAGCATGCGGCTTATCAGTTCAGATATTTCCACAGTTGTGGTACCGACCAAAACGGGTCTTCCTGCTTCAGTTAATTGTACAATTTCTTCGGCTACCGCATTGAATTTCTCACGAATGGTTTTGTATACCTTATCGTTATCGTCCTTGCGCTGAATGGGCTTATTTGTTGGGATAACTACTACATCTAGCTCATATATATCCCAGAACTCGCCAGCCTCTGTCTCAGCCGTTCCGGTCATGCCTGCAAGCTTGTGATACTTCCGGAAATAGTTTTGCAGGGTGACGGTGGCATAGGTTTGTGTGGCGTCTTCCACCTTCACATTCTCCTTCGCTTCAATGGCTTGGTGTAATCCATCTGAGTAGCGCCTTCCCTCCATGATACGACCGGTCTGCTCATCCACAATTTTCACTTTGCTGCCCATTACCACGTATTCTGCATCTTTTTCATACATGCAATAGGCTTTTAACAATTGGTTGACAGAGTGAATCCGTTGACCTTTCAAGCTATAGTCTCGGATTACCTCATCCTTTTTAGTCAAACGATCACTTTCAGGCAGACTCGTATCTTTTTCAATGGCATCCAGTTCCACGGCAATGTCTGGTAGAATAAAGAAGTTGGGGTCTTCGCCAGACCCGGTGATCAGGTCAATTCCTTTTTCTGTAAGGTCAATACTATTAAGCTTCTCATCTATGGTGAAAAACAAAGGTTCGTCCGCCTCAGGCATCAACTTTTGGTTGTCCTGTAGGTAGATATTCTCCGTTTTTGAGAGCGTCTGCTTAATGCCTGTCTCACTCATGTACTTGATGACTGGCTTATTTTTAGGTAAACCTCTGAAAGCTCTAAAAAGTGGGAGACCACCTTCAGAATCTTTGCCCTCTTTGATTAGGCGTTTAGCTTCATTAAGGTATTCTGTAACTATTTTTCGTTGAGCATCAACCAGTTTAGCTATTCGAGGTTTCAAATCATAAAATTCGTGTTCGTCACCTCTTGGTATTGGCCCAGAAATTATCAATGGTGTTCTGGCGTCATCCACTAGAACAGAATCCACTTCATCCACCATTGCGTAATGATGCTTACGCTGAACCAGTTCTTCCGTACTTCTGGCCATATTATCCCTTAGATAATCAAAACCGAATTCGTTGTTGGTGCCGTAAATAATATCGCATTCGTAGGCATTTCTTCGTTCTTCTGAATTTGGTTCGTGCCGATCAATACAGTTGACACGCAGACCATGAAATTCAAAAATGGGAGCATTCCACTCTGAATCACGTTTAGCAAGATAATCGTTGACCGTAACAATGTGTACCCCGCGACCTGCCAGGGCGTTGAGGTAAGCCGGTAATGTGGCCACAAGTGTCTTTCCCTCTCCTGTAGCCATCTCTGAAATTTGCCCTTGATGCAAGACAACTCCACCAATCAATTGCACATCATAGTGAATCATATTCCACTCCACTTCTGTACCTGCAGCTAACCACTTGTTGTGCCAGGTAGCCGTTTCGCCGTTCAATTCTACATGGGGTTTTTCTGCAGCCAACTGCTTGTCTAGAAGAGTTGCTTGAACAACCAATTTTTTGTTTTCAGCAAATCGGCGCGATGTTTCTTTCACCACTGCAAATGCCTCAGGCAAAATCTCCATCAGCACTTTCTCCAATTCATCGTCTCGATCTTTCTCGAGTTGATCAATTTGGCCAAAAATATCTTCCTTTTGATTTACGTCAAGTTCTGTGGAGTCTACCTGACCATGTAAGTCAGAAATTTGATTGTCAATCGACTTTAAGTATTCGGCGATTCTTCCTTTGAAGTCATTGGTCTTTCCCCTTATATCATCGTCAGAGAGATTTGAGAGTTTATCAAACTCCAGATTGATGAGTCCTACAAAGGGCTGTAATAACTTGAGATCTTTGTCGACTTTTGTGCCAAATACTTTTGCTACACCACGTCCTATCCTATCGAGCATGCCTTATTTTGAATTAAGGGTTAAAGTTATATTAATTGAGAGATGGAAATAACTGTACCTTGTTTTAATAGCTAAGTATTTCGTTCAAATTAGAAACCAACTCTTTGATTTGTTTTTCTTCAATTTCACCCACTCTTTTCACTAAGCGCTCCTTTGAAACGGATCGGATATGAAAAGTCAGCACTTCTGAAGGGGCCGCCAAATTATTAATCGTGTCAGGCTCCAAAACCAGATTTCCTTTATAGTTTATTATTTTTGTAGTCAAAGGAAAACAAATAACCACTTTCATATACTTATTCAGCAGATTGCCGCTGACAATTACTACTGGCCTGAATCCCGATTGCTCGCTTCCTTTGGTCGGATTCAAATTTGCATCCCAAATTCCCCTTGAAGCATAGTTAGGAATTAAGCTGTGATAAGTATTCTTCCATTCCTTCCTCCGCAATATTTAGAATATTCTGATCCCGAGCCATCTGCTTATAGGATTTGACATACTCAGCCTTGTTGAGCTGTTCCAAATAGATGGTCAGCGATTTCTCAATCAATTTATTTTTTGGCAAAGAGAGCGTCTTTGCTCTTTCACTCAATTGTTGGATGAGGTTATCAGGAAGAGAGCTTGTGAATGTAACCATAATAACAATGCAAATACGATTTGTAAATATATATGATATGTAAGAAATATACGGTGTTGTTTACTTTTTGGGCTTAGTTAAACCTTTCTATTTCGGGCTTTCTTTTAACCAAGAAGTGATTGACAGAGGATTTTGGGAAATCATAATTTTGGACTGGCACTTTAGAGTGAATTCCACCCGTATACTTTCTTTCAGAATAGGATCTTATCCATTAACCTCTTTCTGGTATCTTTTTTATTCCTGCTTTTGGGTTATTCATCAGGAAAAATGTAATGTCAGGAGCAAGAGGCTTCAGGTTTTCGTAAAAGAGAAATCGTGTATTGAGAACAATCACAGGAATAGTATAGTTTTGAAGATTCCGTTGGTTCTCAAGGTTCTTGTCCCCTGT
>JAAEPI010001031.1 GCA_024232835.1 Cytophagales bacterium | reverse complement strand
TTGCTACATTGATGATTTTTTCATTCTCATTTTTGATGTTTTATGCCTTGTTAGCGCACCAGGTAAAAATCTTTCTAAACAAACCAAATAGGATTAAAGCTTTCAATCGTACAAGTGGTTCAATTTTTATTTGCTTTGGTGTTCTATTGGCTACATCATCAAATAAATAAAGGGTAGAATGAAACTCTTTCAGTCGGCTGCCAAAAAGCGGCACCGCTGAAGAGCAACGTTCGGCTGACATGATTGGATTAGTTGCTAAGGAAGGATCAAATGGTAAAGGAAACAAAATCCAAGGACTCATTGGGTGTTGACAAAGAGTTGGTGGCAATGTTTCTCAGGATGTCTCCAGAGGAACGCTTACAGGCCAATGATAACGCGGCACGAACTATTCAGGAGTTAAGAGATGCCTACAGGCAGCAAAGAAATGACCGGCCCGGACCTAAGCGCAGTACTTGAGGGGCTGATAAGAGCTGACGTCAACTTCATTCTGGTCGGTGGTCTTGC
>JAAEPI010001030.1 GCA_024232835.1 Cytophagales bacterium | reverse complement strand
TGACGTGATCTGCGGTGGCCCTCCATGTCAGAGTTTCAGCTTGGCAGGAAGAAGGAAGAAATTTGACAAAAAAGATGACTTGTTTTCCAACTACTTGAACATCATTAAAATACTCAGACCAAAGTATTTTGTTATGGAAAACGTTAAGGGACTTCTGACTAAGGAGGGAGGTAAGATTAAAGATATGATTCTTCAGGATATTCGATCTATCATAGATACGAAAGAGCTACCCAAGCTTCTAGATTTCATTAAGCAATTAAAAAAAAGAAATACAGATATTGGATTTACTTTAGACTGTTTAAAGCTGAGGATTGATTTTGAATCCAAGAACGAATCTGAGTTAGAAAGTGCTCGCGAACAATATATCCGGAATATCGATTCAAAGTTTAGAAAATTGACGCCTCAAATTGTCGATTACCAGACAAGTAAAACGGACAAGGACATCAGTACCATTAGACATGGATTGAATCTCTTAATTCGAGAAAAAGAAATTGCCAAGATTAAGAAAGAACTGATTAAGGAAAAAGATCTCAATTATATTGACAATGATCATTTCGTAGATTCCTTTAATGACTTAATCGAGTTTCTTGATCCCGAAACTACCATTTCGAAGATCGAAAAATCATTTGATAACATGTCAAAGGATGGTGGTTTTGAATCTGAGAGAAATGAGATAATTGAGGCGCTTAGAATATATGTTTCGAGGTTCGATGAATGTATTGATAGATTAGAAGCTATTGCCACGGATGAGGAGAGCGAAGAACTGGTTGAAATAATGGATCAAATTCGACTATATCGAATTGATCAACCTTTCGTCGCAAATGCTTCTAATTATGGTGTACCACAGAATAGAGAACGGGTATTGTTCATTGGGTGCAGAAAAGATCAAAAGCTGATTAGTGAAATTCCTTCTACGGTGAAGCCTGAAGAGAAAGTATCAATTTTCGAAGCACTTCACGATTTGGATTTCATTGATGTTGATCAGGACATTCGACATTATGAAAAGGTTTCAATAGATAAGCATTTCAATGGAACCTCGAAAATGATGAAATCATTAATCAAAAAAAGAGCAATAGATGGGGTTTCAGAAAAAAAAGGGGAGACCTACGCTGACTGGAGCCGGAAGGGGAGATTAAATGGAAGACATAAGGTTGGTAAACCCTTTTATGTAAGAAATGTCGAGGATTTAAAGAAGGGAATCAAAGACCCTAATAAGCTAAATAATCATCGTACTAGTAAACAGAACGATGATGTGGTAAAGCGGTTAAAAATCATCATCGAGGAAGGAGGATATAAGGAAGCTCGGGACAGGTTGCGTGATGAGGGAGTATCATCACAGAAGCGAAATTATAATCTTTTGAAACCTGAAGAACAGAGTTCGACAATCATGACAATTCCTGATGACTATGTTCATTATCGTTCTCCCAGAGCTTTAACAGTTCGTGAAATGGCAAGACTACAATCATTTGACGACTCGTTCGTTTTTCAGGGCAAAAGGTCAACAGGAGGAAATAATAGGAAGCATGAGGTTCCCCAATTTACACTGGTCGGAAACGCCGTTCCACCTTTGTTAGCAAGGGCTGTCGCTTCCGAAATTCTTAAAAGTATTAAATAAGACTTGAGACCGCTTAATAAATTTGAACAATCAAATCTTAAGACTTTAACTGAAAATTCGGTTTCAGTTACGCTTATGGAACCTACAGAAACGGGTTTGAAAAAGTCAATAATGGACGCAACTGGTCCTGTTAGGAATTATCTAAAATCTAACTCCATCCATGACTATAGTACACAAAAACAGGGACCAACAGGTAAGGTCCAATTGGACAGTATTCTGTATCAAGATTTTAAGACAATTAATTCCGTTGCTTCATTATACAGACCTCAGACCAAGACAGGAGACCCCAGAATTTGGTTTACGAAACTTAGTAAAATTGTAAACTCCAATGAAATTCTGGCCATAATCTGGTCTGATGAACACTTGCACATAATTAACATCACTAGTACAGATGTAAAAGTCTTGTTATACTCTTTAATCGCCAATCCAATTAAAGATCTCATTGAGGCAATCAATTCTTCAGTAAACTCAGTTGCCGATGAACTACTTGGATTACTAAAGGGGATTGCTAAGGATGGTCCAATTCAATCTATGCTTGATGCTGACACATCCGTCGGAAGAACCTTGGAGACAGCATTGGGAATTCCAATAAACTCATCAAAAAAACCTGATTATAAAGGGATTGAATTGAAGTCTTTTCGAACGAAAAGAGCAAACAGAAAAACATTATTTGCACAAGTTCCTAATTGGTCACTCAGTAAGTTCAAAAGTTCATCAGAAATACTGGATGAGTTCGGCTATCAAAGGGACGCTGACTTCAAGCTATACTGCACTGTTTCTGCCATCGGTTTGAATTCTCAAGGGCTTTCATTGAAAGTGAATACGGATATTAATCATCTGATCGAGACTTCTTCCAAACAAACGGTAGGGGATTTTGCCGTCTGGACTCTAGAAAAGCTGCACAAGAGATTACTCGAAAAGCATAAAGAGACATTTTGGGTGGCCGCTGATTCGTCTATTATTAACGGCAAGAATCATTTTCTATACAAAGAAGTTGTTCATACGAAAAAGCCAATCGTGTCTCAATTTGACCTTCTTCTCGAACAAGGAATTATCACACTAGATCATCTTATTAAAAGAGAACCTGCTGGAAGTGCTAAAGAAAAAGGACCATTGTTTAAACTAAGATCATCTGGATTAAATCTATTGTTTCCTCCTAGCAAAAAATACAAATTGACGTGACTAATTATGTTAAGTAGAATCCTAGAGCGCAGGCCTCCAAAATACCCGGGCGTGAGTAAGCCCGTGGGCTGATAGGTGATTATTTTGGTAAGATTTTTTGTTTACTTTTTCATCTATTGGAAAAAGTAAAAGCCCAGTGGCTCGAACGGAACTACTAAACGTCAATTGAAAACAAATCGAATCCAATAAGCTGAATAAGAATCGAAAGTTTCGGGAATAGCGTCAATGAGATTCCTACGTCACCCGCCAACTGGCGGATACCTCTGAATGACGCTAGAACGCGAGCGTTAGGAAACGCAAGTGTGTTACAGGCAATTCCCAATCGCTGAGAACGCCGTATTTGAAAACAATCTGGACAATCACACGGATAACGAAAAATAGAACGACAGACATTGCTCATACACTTAAAGCATGCCGCGCAACCGCTCGCGAATCTTCGATTTGCCTGAAATTCTCTTGTGTGTGCGGTGGGGAAACTCTTTTAGAGCGGTGGCCAAAAAATATAAATTAGTCGCTTGGCCAGTAGAAGTGAACGTAAAGAAATGATCTGGCAGATCATTTTAGTGAGCTGTCGGATGCCGGGATGGCTGAGTACAGGACGTGCGCAAGCATTGCGTGCTGGCCTGAGCGGCTACTTAAAATAACGGCTATTATAACACAGCTGCCAAAAGGGTTCAATAAGGAATAGATTGATCAACAGATGCAGGATCGTAGATAGTCCCCGAGGACTCGGGGTTAACATAATATGATTATAACATCAAATATGGCT
>JAAEPI010001029.1 GCA_024232835.1 Cytophagales bacterium | reverse complement strand
CCATTGTGTGCCATCCATTGGTGCAGCAACTCTCCATAAATCTGTGTTTTGATGGAAAACCCATCCTTTAGCTCCATAATGCTCTTTTGCTACTTTGCTTCCTTCATCCGTCAACTCTTCAATCATCTTAAAAAGAGGTTCGTGAAGTTCTGAAAGGTTGGCTGATTCAGTTGCCCAATAATTCATTTCGGTGTTGATATTGGTTGTGTATTTGGAATCCCACTTTGGATTTGGATCATAGTTCCAAATACCCTGTAAGTTGGCTGGTTGAGTTCCCGGTCTGCTTGACGAAATTAACAGATACCTTCCGAATTGGTAAGATAAGGCTGCCAATTGAGGATCAGGATTATTTTGGATACTGTTTTGCACATGTATGTACGATATATCGGGGAAAAGTCTGATGCGACTAAGGATGAACTTTATAAAAAACTGGTAGAACAGTACAAATCTTTAGAAAATGAGATTATGGGGCGGGAGAGTATCATTGCTGAACTTCGCAAATCGCTTG
>JAAEPI010001028.1 GCA_024232835.1 Cytophagales bacterium | reverse complement strand
TTTTTTATTCATAACCTTTCATTTTTTGTAACTCTAACATAATCAATATGTTAACCCTCTTTTTTGCCTCTTCTAGACTCCTTTTTGTCCATTAACCCACAAATTATAATAAAAAGAATCACACCTAATTGTATTTTCAAAAACCCCTATATTTACGGTACACATGGTGATGTTATAGCAATATAATATTTCAATGGAAACCCCGAGAAAGGAAACTTTCAAGGGGTTTTTTCATAAAGTAAAAGTTTCAACAATTTTTGCGCTGCTCTCACTATCGTTATCAAATACCCGTAGTGTAACAATAAATGAGCCAGTTCCACCGAGGATGTATTTAGAAATGGGATCAGTTGTTAAAAATGTAACTCCATCTATTTCCCATTCATAGGCGGATACTGAACCACCAAAATGTGCGTCTCTATCGAAACTTTCATTTGCATTGAGTTGAATTTCAAACGGATCCACTTGAGCAATTTTGGAAACATCCATTACGGCAACCGGAGGTAAATTTTCAAAAACAACTAACTGTATTGTTTTTGTAATACTTGCACCAACCTTATCTATGAGAATAAATTCAATAGTTACCGTTTCAGCAGCCTTAAACTCTACCTCCAGGTTCATTGTACTGGACAGGTTAAGCTCACTAATATTTAGACCATCCTGAAGGATATCAATGTTGCCTTCCAATACATCAAATTTGATAGAAGCAATATCTCCGATATTCGTAGCACTTACAGTTATTGCATAATTACCAGAAGTACTCTTTAAACCAATTTTAACCGAA
This sequence comes from Cytophagales bacterium, assembly GCA_024232835.1. GTDB lineage: Bacteria > Bacteroidota > Bacteroidia > Cytophagales > Cyclobacteriaceae > JAAEPI01. The sequence goes on along the minus strand of JAAEPI010001028.1, from coordinate 7,921 downwards.
TCACTTTCTATTCCATTGTTTAGTGAAAAGTCAGCATCAAGAGCACCTATAAATCCCTCCAATCGATCATCACAACTGGCGAAAAATAAAAGAAGAATAAAAGAGACAATTAGATATTTCATTTCATAATAATTTTTGAAGTACGTACAATTTCATTTGCTTTCAACAGCATAAGGAAATAAATTCCACTTGGTAAATTGGAAGCATCAATAGTATTGAGACCAAGTGTAAGATCCTTTTCTAATACACGCTTACCTGTTAGACTTACCAATTGAATGGATTGGTCATGATCATCAGTTTCTATGCTAAAATCGGACTGAAAAGGAATCGGATAAACTGTGAATGAAGAGTTCTTTTCAGTTCCAAGTACAATTTCATCATCCGAAATAACATCAATATCATAAGTGAAGGAAGACTCACATCCATCTGAAGTTACAACATCAAGACCAACTGTATAATTGCCCTCAACATAGTAATAGAAATTACCGGTCTCACTAGTTGAAGTTTTACCGTTTCCAAAGCTCCAGACATAGGAATCAATAGTATAACTAGAAAGCTGATCAAAGGTAAAAGTAGCTAAATCACCTTCAGTATATGTAACACTTTCTGCGGCAATAGCACCTGTAGCGGAAAAATTAACTGTTACAGTGACTGATTTACTATCAGCACAACCGTTTCCGTCGACCACCGACACAGTATAAATAGTAGTTTGTGTTGGAGTGGCAATTGGATTCCTTATAAACGCATTGCTAAGTGATATAGCAGGAGACCAGGAATAGGAGCCCCCACCCGAAGCATCAAGTTGTACGCTTTCCCCTAGACAAACGGTTTGATCATCACTTGTGCTGGCCACCGATCCGGCAATTACGTTTATTTCCAGAACATCACTAGAAAGACAATCGCCACTTTCGTAATTTCCAGTGATAAAATAAACCCCTTCCCCAACGGTCTCTGGACTAAATTGAACACTATTTATTATTCCACTACCAGAAAACGTCACATCATCTAATACGGTGAAATCTCTTAGATCAATTGGCTCTTCATCATCACAAAGAGTAATAGGATCTCCCAATTCAAGTTCTATGCTTTCCAATACAACTACTTCTATGTCATTTGTGATTTGACATCCATTATTATCAGTAACAATTACCGAATAATCAGTGGTTGCCGCTGGACTAGCCACAGGATTCGCAACAATAGTACTTGAAAGTCCCGTTGATGGTGACCAGGAATAGGAAGAAGCATTCGTCATGATGGCCTCTAAAGTTGTTGATTCTCCAGCACAAATGGCCGTACTAACGGTCACCACATTATCTGCTTCTAAAGTAAGAGTAGCAGGATTGTTAACCGTAACGTCTACCTGATCTGTGTCCTGACGTCCATTTGCATCAGTTATTGTAAGGGTATAGATTGTGCTTGTCGTTGGTGATGCTATTGGATTAACAATCGAAACATTGTTAAGTCCGGTCGAAGGCGACCAGCTATACGTTCCCCCCACGCCAGCACCGATGCCCGTAAGTTCTGTGCCAAACCCATTACATATCTCTACATCATTTCCAGCGTTTGCTGTAGGCAAAGGGTTAACTGTTACAATTATTTGCTCAGTCACTGAGCATCCGTCTATACTTGTTATGCTTACATTATATATTGTAGTACTTGTTGGATCTGCAACCGGATTACTCACTCCACCATTACTCAATGAGCTTGAATTTGTCCATGAATAAGTTGATCCTCCAAAAGCCTCAAGCTGTACACTTTCACCATTATATATACTGAAAGCTGAGGAGCTAACACTTCCTGTTGGAAGCGCGTTCACCACTACCTCAATAGTTTTAGTTCTTTGACAACCATTATTATCTGTCACCGTCAAACTATAAGTTGTTGTATTTGTTGGGCTTGCTATTGGGTTTCTAATAATGGTACTAGTAAGTCCCGTTGATGGCGACCAAGCATATGAAGCGCCTCCGGTCATGTGGGCATCCAAGTTTGTAGATTCTCCAAAACAAATAGCTACGCTACTTGTCAGAAAATTATCAGCCAGAAGAAATAAGACTGGCGTGTCTACACTTACGCTCACCTGATCGGTGTTTTCACATCCCTTACTATCTGTAACAGTGAGTGTATAGGTCTGATTACTTGATAAATTAATTGTTGGATTCTGAATTGTAGAAGATCCAACAATTCCGGTAGTCGGAGACCAACTGTAGCCAGCAATCCCGCCTGTTCCGCCCCCAGAGAGTGTTCCATTCACACCGTTACAAATATCAAAATTGCTTCCTGCGTTAGCGGTAGGTAAAGGATTCACGACCACATCCACCTGCTTGTCTGTAAAACAGCCATCAGAGTTTGTAATTCTCACCGTATAGGTGGTGTTAACCGAAGGTGTGGCCACCGGATTGTCAATATTGGCATTATCCAAACTCCCAGCGTTATCCCATAAATAGGTTATCCCTCCATTCGCTCCAAGCTGAGCCGATCCATTTATACACATTTCAACAGACGTATTATCAACCGAACCAGAAATAGTTAATGTAACCTGAGCCGTAGATACGCAATTGTCTGCCGTTGTTCCGGTTACCGTATATGTAGTTGTAACCGTGGGTGATGCTGTTGGATTAAAAATATTCGCATTATCAAGTGTCCCCGTCGGTGTCCAAGAATAAGAACCTCCTACTCCAGCGCCAGACCCGAAAAGCTGAATACTTTGAGACCCACAAAGTGATGTATCATCGGTTACCGAAATTGTCGGAAGAGCCAACACCTCAAATATCTTATCATCTGTATCCGTACAAGCACCTACTGTTTTTGTTGCCCTAACAGTATATTGTCCCACCGGAGCAGAGGTTGCATCAAATTTTCCACCAGAAACATAAGAACAACTTACACAAGACCAAGACACACCACTTGTTGTTGCAACTAAAGTTACATCACCAGCACCAGTACAAGCGCTTTGATCGCTTCCAGCGTTAACCGTATTTTGAGTATCAATAGTAACTGTTGCATTATCTGAATTAGCACAACCATTGCCATCAGTATATGTATAAGTTACAGGGTAACTTCCAGGCGAGCTACTTGCTACATTTACAAGTGAGCCAGACAGAATCAATCCAGCAGAATTTTCAGTAAATGTTCCTCCCGTAATATTAACATAGTCTTCAAGATCAGGATTCGCGCCCTGTGACTCACATATGTCAGGAGGATCAGAAAATGTAACCGTTGGAGGGGTATACACAGTCACATTAATGTTTCTTGATATCGTTCCGTTATCAAATGTTTTCTGAGCTGTTATCGTTTTTGTGCCTGAGCTTAATCCAAATCCACTCCAATTATTTCCCGATACACCTGGTCCGGAAAACGTTACCCCACTACTTGAACTTAAATAGTTATAAAGGTTAACGCTGGTATTATCTTCAGGACACCTGTTTGGAACAACTCCCGTCCACTGAAAATCCTCAGAGGTTACAGTAAACGAATGATCGGTTCCGCTTGAAGTTCCATTATTTTGGCATTGATAACCACCCCCACTAATTGAAAAGGTTACAGTATAATTTGTTCCACTATATCGTGCATTAACCGTCTTTGCACCATCAAAGTCAATAGTTAAGTCTCTTTGCGAAATTGTTAATCCCGTACCAGAATAAAAATGCGAGTAGGTTATCATGGTTCCCGCACTTCCCGTAGGAGTTCCACAAATCGTTCCACATGCACCACCCACACAAACACTTCCAGGAATCGCATCCATTGTCAAATCTGGCCCGTTTTTATAAACGGAATAATTTGAGTTATTACTTGGCCATCCTTGTGAAAAGATCGAGAAAACCAATAAATTAAATAAAACGAATAATAATACTTTTTTCATAATTCAATTCTTAAAACACATAGCCTACTTGAAGACCAATAAAATATCTTTGTTTTCCAAACTCATCACTTGTAAAAAATTTTTGAGTGAATTGGGGACCGATTGATATTTTGTTAACCACATAGTTTGCACCTAGTCCAAAATGAAATCCAAATTTTGACGCACTCTCATTTAATATTTCTGTATTTACTGTTTTGTCAAAAGCCATACTAACCCCACCCATTCCATAAATATTTATACTGCCCTCATTAAACAGGTAGTACTTGGCTCTAATATCAACAAAAGTGCTTCTCATTTCCACAATCCCTTGTTCTGCAAATTCCAGACCAATAATAGCTCCTAAGTCTATCTTCTGTTTCTTAGCTAGATCAAATGAAACACCCCCATAATAACCATTTCCACTGACTCCGGTTTGAAGCCCTACTATTTTTGAGCCTGACATTCGTGCCTGACTAAACGTTGCAAAGGAGCATAAGGAGAGCAGGATTATTACAAAAATCTTCATGTTCAAATAATTATATATATTCTAATATAACTTATAATTCAAAATCCAAGTTACACCAATGTTTTTCAACGACATTTTTATGTGAAAAATTAATTTGAATTATTTTTTGTTGCTTTTTTTAATTATCAGGAATTCTTTCATCTACTTTGATTGCCTCTGGATCAATAATTTAAAACTAGGCTGCATGAATTATTTTAGTATAATTTCTCTGTTCTGATAAAAACCTATTCAATAATTTTTCTAGTAAACATTCGGCTCCTTTTTTAACAAACAAGACACTTCGATCTATCCAAACCCAGTGACCAATACATTTACAGTAAAATCTGCTAATACGGATTTTGATAAAATTCATTTGGTAAATATGGAAGGTCGTGTAGTCAGAACATTTGCAAAGACATCTAATCTGAGCTATGACGTTTCTCAGATAGCAGAGGGCTTATATCTAGTCCTTTTTGAAGACAATAAGCAAAATCGAATTTCAGGTAAGATTCAAATTAAGCACTAATTCTCTCAAAGGAACGAAAGACAAACTAAGGCAGCCGGTCTATCTGAGAGCAAGGCTTTTGGATACAAGGCAAAGGCTTACCGAGAGATAGGCCTTTTTTAATGAAAGTTCGTAACGAGAAGCAGGATATATTATCGATAAACAAACTTTTGTCAAACCATACAATTTGAATTCCGTCGTGCAGTGGAGTGGAGTAAGAGCTGTAATCAGGAATTGTTATCCAAAAAATGATGTAGACAAGTACACCTACTCCACCAAACAAAACAGCCAGCAAATAGATGATTCGAATAAGTGTTTTGTCTAGCCCAAAGTAGTCCGCTAGCCCGCCACACACTCCACCAATAATTTTATCACTTGATCTAGTTAGTCGTTTATTCATATTAGATTTTGTTGCTATCAAAGATATTACGATAATCAATATTGTATTGATCTCAATAAGTAATTTAGCGACTTCTAACTTTTAACAATGACCAAACTTTCAGATCGGATTACCAATCTACCAGAATCTGCCACACTGGCCATGGCTGGTCTGGCTCGTGATATGACCCAAAAAGGCATTGAAGTAATCAGTTTGAGCTTGGGAGAGCCAGATTTCAAAACACCAGAACACATTCAACAAGGGGCGATTGAGGCTATTCAATCCGGGAAATATTTTGCCTACCCACCAGTGAACGGATACTTGGATTTGAGACAGGAAATATCGAAGAAATTCAATACCGATAATGGTCTTGACTATTCTCCCGAACAGATTGTGGTATCAAATGGTGCCAAGCAATCCATAGCTAATGTGTTTATGGCGCTACTTAATCCAGACGATGAAGTAATTGTATACACACCATACTGGGTGAGCTATACGGCCATGATAGAGCTAGCTGGAGGCACTCCTAAATTTATCAAAGGGGGAATCGAAGATGATTTTAAGGCCACTGCAAATCAACTGAAAGACGCGATTACCGACAGAACCAGAGTAGTCATTTTTTCATCTCCATGTAATCCCACAGGGTCTGTGTTTACAGAAGAGGAGCTTCAGGCTATGGCCAAAGTGTTGGCTGATCATCCGGATGTTGTGGTGATAGCAGATGAAATATATGAACTAATAAATTTTTCAGGAAAGCATAAAAGTATTGGAAGCATAGATGGGATGAAAGATCGAACCGTCACGGTGAATGGGATGTCAAAGGGGTTTGCGATGACGGGCTGGAGAGTAGGATATATTGGTGCTCCACTTTGGATTGCAAAGGCCGCCAGCAAGATGCAAGGCCAATACACATCAGGGAATTGTTCCATTTCTCAACGAGCAGCTTGCACTGCTTTGAAATCTCCCAAAGAACGATCTACGGAAATGGCAAAGGCATATGAACAGAGAAGAGCATTGGTGCATGGCCTGTTGTCTGAAATTCCAGGTTGGAAAGTGAATATGCCGGAGGGTGCTTTTTATTTCTTTCCAGATGTAAGTGCCTATTTGGGCAAAACCCACTCTGGGGGTACGATCAATACTGTAAATGACTTATGCATGTTCTTGCTAGAAGATGCCAGAGTCTCTCTCGTAACAGGAGAAGCGTTTGGTGATGATAGTTGTTTGAGACTGTCGTATGCAGCTTCTGAAGAGAATCTTAAGGAGGCAATTCGACGAATAAAAGTATCTTTAGAAAAACTCAACTAATAATGCCTATCAATTCAATCGATCAACTTTTTGACACCTTCATAGACAAGAAGGTTCTAGTGCTTGGTGATGTAATGCTTGACACTTATGTGTATGGGGCAGTCAGGCGAATATCTCCAGAAGCGCCAGTTCCAGTAATTAATGTGGATAAACAAGAAAAGCGTTTGGGAGGTGCAGCAAACGTGGCTCTCAATATTCAAGCTTTAGGAGCCACACCCATTCTGTGCTCTGTAGTGGGCGATGATGACGAGGGAGTGGCCTTCGGACAGCTGCTGAAAAAGCGAGGCATTACCGACAAAGGTATAATCAGAAGCCAAAAGAGAATTACAACTGTTAAACATCGAGTCCTTTCTGGATCGCAGCATTTGATACGGATAGACCTGGAGCAAGATGACCCTTTGAACGCCATTGATAAGAAGGCATTGCTTCGGTATGTTACGACTTTAATAGATGAATGCGATTTGGTGATATTTGAAGATTATGACAAAGGATGTTTAGATGACGAGATCATTCAATCAGCTATTGATCATGCCAATGAAGCTGGAAAGCTAACAGCCGTAGACCCAAAGAAACGCAACTTCCTTGCCTATAAGAATTGCACACTCTTCAAACCCAACTTGAAGGAGATGAGAGAGGGATTGAAAATGGAAGTTGACCCTTCAGACGAAAACTCATTGAAAGAGGGAGTGGATAATCTTAACAAAACTATTCATGCCAAGAAAACATTAATCACCCTCTCTGAGCATGGCATGTATTATCACGAAAGTGCGACCAGCGGAAAATTGCCCGCTCACCTGAGAAGTATCTCTGATGTATCTGGCGCAGGGGATACAGTTATTAGTATAGCCGCACTGGCCATGGATGCGGGCATGCCTTTGTCGTTTGTGGCGGAGCTTGCCAACCTCGGTGGAGGAATCGTCTGCGAGTCCCCTGGTGTCGTGCCTATTAGTATGGAACAATTGAAGGTGGAGGCGAAAGAGAATGGGTTGATGAGTTAACGTCAAGCTCGTATGTTAACGGTGATATTTAAAAGGGTCTAAAATGCCCAACCACCACAACAGTATCCACGAAGAACTGCATTCCACAAGATAAAATCCAGAAAGAAAAATGGCGCTAGAACCCTTTGCAAAACTGATTTAAAAGAGGTTTTACGTTATTGCATATAGCTAATTGTATAAGTAGGGTCTGCTGAAAAAGTCTCAGGCGCATTAGATACGAACGGGCGAAGCGAAGATGTATAAGCATACTTCGAGCTGAAGCTCGGGAAGTACCATGCCTATGGCTTGGCAGGGATGATGTGCCTGAGGCTAACATGAAAAATGCCGAAGGCATATTTCAAAGTGCAGGAAATATCATCAATTAATCTTGAAATGCATGCACTTCAACACT
>JAAEPI010001027.1 GCA_024232835.1 Cytophagales bacterium | reverse complement strand
CGCGGCCGGATTGAGTCAGTTTGTTCTCAACAAGTAAAGATATAAGACCTTGGGTATCTTCTAGTGAACTATAGGTGTTTCCTTCAGTCGCAGCAACAAGAGCTTCGAATGTCGGTGCATCAATAGCGTTGATATCACCTTTGCCAAAAAGAACCTGAGAAGCATTGATAACCTTTTCGACTTCTTCTTCACCATGAAGCATTTTAGTCATTTCGAAAGCCAGCTTCTTTTGGGCTGTATTTGGGTATTGCTTAGTTTCTTCTTCCAGAGCTTCAATTTCTTCCTTGTTTAAGAAAGTGAAGTACTTTAGAAATTTTATAACATCGGCATCTGGAGTTTTCAACCAGTATTGGTAGAACTCATAAGGACAAGTTTTTTTACTGTCCAGCCAAATAGCACCACTGGCAGTTTTACCGAATTTGGATCCATCTGATTTTGTGATCAATGGAACCGTAAGGCAGTATCCATGACTTTCTGTACAACGACGGATTAAGTCCATGCCGGCAGTCATATTTCCCCATTGATCACTTCCACCAATTTGCAGAGTACAGTTTTTCTCTCTGTTTAAGTGAAGGAAGTCATAGCCTTGGAGAATCATGTAAGAGAATTCAGTGTAGGATATTCCAGCTTCAGCACCTTGAAGGCGACTT
>JAAEPI010001026.1 GCA_024232835.1 Cytophagales bacterium | reverse complement strand
TTTTTAGCAAATCATCAAAATAACTCTTCGCGCCCTCTTTGCCCCCTTGAGGGTTGAACATATTTATACTTTTCAAATACATCAATTGAGTCCGAGATTTGATTTTCTAACACTGCATCTTCTACTTCGCTAAAGTTTTCATCTGCACACGATTGGGTCGTCATTCCTAGAATAGCGATCACCATAACTGTTATTAACTTTTTCATAAGATGAAGTTAGAATGGATAAATCATTCGAGACTGGAATTCATAAAGATGTGCTTACTCATCCAGTACAACATGTCTCATATCCAGTTCCTGCTCGTTAGTTCAGCCAGTTGTAGTCCTGCTTACTTCAGATGTAGGATCACTCCCACCACCCTTGCAGCTTACTAATACTTCCTCTCGACAAGCGTATAGGAGACTCACACTCCATTAACTTAAGGCACACACAATATATAAAATGAATGCGCTTGTTTACTTCGAAGAAACTTCATTTCTTGATAGGAAGCTTCGAGACTTTAACAAATGGTGAGCGCACTCATCTTAACTAGACGCTAGTTGCAATAACCTTCGATGAGTAACATTTTCATCTATAATTTACCAAATCCAGCTCCAAGGGTTCAAGCCACTCTCCCTCAATTTGTTGAGATGAGTCATTTCTTTTTTTAGTGTTTAATGAAGTAAATTTAGCCAACTAAACCTTACGCTAATGGTCTTCTTCTACACCCTCATTTCGTTTCTTCGTGACAAAGAGTATCGTCAGTTACTCTACACAACCTTCCTAACCTTAACAACTGGAACCATTGTTTATCACTTTCTGGAAGGCTGGAGCTGGATCGACTCGTTGTACTTTTCAACCATCACGCTATCCACTATAGGATACGGTGATTTCTACCCCCATACGGATGCCGGAAAAATCTTTACAATACTTTACATAATTGTAGGGGTTGGCATCATTCTGAGCTTTATTAATACGCTACAACATCATTATAGTGAAACACGAAAAGGAAACCGTAAAGTGTAGCTTTCGATTAATCTCCTTATGACTTTTCAGGTATTGCATCTGAACGAAGGGGATCAACACCCCCGAAACAATTAATTAGAAATCCAACAACTGCTGAATTTTGGTACTGTCCGAATAGTTCATTTGAATGTAGGGTGGTCATGAAATTTGTATCTACAGGGAGATGAGTCAAAATGAATACACCAAATGAACAGCAGCAACTACTGCCGTCATGGTATTAGATTCAATCATGATAGAAAATATGTGCGTATTGACTACAGTGCAACTCTACACACTCTGCTAATCATTCTTATTACAAACCCAGAATATTAGAGGCTATTAGTTGTTGAATTCTTCTACTAAACCACCAGTAAGGCGCAGAATCTCAATTTTTGAATCAATCAAATTATATTCAGATTGAAGCCTCTGAATTGAAGAAATGAGGTGGGTATTCTGAACCGTACGATAATCAAATGAGTCTATTGATCCATTTTCAAATTTGTCTTTCGCTATGTCTAGATTTTGTTTTGCTGCATCCTCTCGTCTCTGATTAATTTGGAATAGATTCTGCCTTACAGAATATCGATCAAATGCTTGCTTCAAATCTCTTCTCAACTGAGCTTTTAATTTATCCAACCTTAGCCCACCTTGATCATAATTAATTTTAGCCCGTTGTATTGCTTGATTAATTTTACCCCCATTGAACAAATTGAATGAAACGGTAAAGTTGATGCCATAATTAATATTGCGATTATCTCCGACACTAAGAACGTCGAGCACATTTCCTTGTCCATCGGTCACCTGTCTTCTGTTCAGTGGCCAATCTGTTACATCTTGTTGATTAGAAGTATAAGTATAATTTGCACCCAGGGTCAAAGTTGGCAGTCTATCCCATCTTCTAAGTTCTTGATCATATCCTAGAATTTCCTGTGTTATGGTCTGCTTCACTATATCGATATTTTCCTTCTCCATTCTTACTATTAACTGATCATAAGTGATTTCATCAACAGAAGAATCTAGTTCATCAGTTAACTCGAACTGAGTTGAAGGATCATTACTGCCCAACAAGAAATTCAAATTAGAGATTGCTATGTTGTATTGAAGTTTTTGATTTATATAACTCGACGAATCAGTAAGGTAGTTACCCTCTTCTAATAGAACATCTGAGGTTACAGAACCTCCCATTTCACGCTTTATCTTTATCTTTTCATATTTCTCCCGGCTAAGATCAAGCTGCTCCTTAAACTGAGCCAAGCGATCCCTTTCAAGAACAGAAACGTAATAACCTAGTATTATTGATTGCAATCCATTAGCAATGACAATGCTAGCATTCCCTCCAGATTCAGCTTCAAGCTGTTCCAATATCCTTTTAGTAATCTTGATATTATATAAACTCAAAAGATTCCAATTGAGATTTACAGATGGCTGACCTTGGGTTGTCACTGTTTTTCCCAGAATAGAAAAGGGGTTTAACGTTTCCTTATTATCGAATGTTGATTTGCTTCCCGTAAAACTGGCAGTTAGTGATGGGAACAATCCTGCATTCCCCCAATTATTATTTACTTCAGCTACTTCTACATTCTTTTTCTCAATCTGAATATCAAAGTTTTTCTCCAACCCAATTTGAATGGCATCATTAAGCGAAAGTGGTTCTTGAGCGATGACAAAGATCGCACAGCACAAGGCTGTGAACAGTAGTATGCTTTTCTTCATTAGTAGTGTTTTGTAATTTGTGATTAGGCTGATTCTTTGTATTCTTCCAACCTTCGTTCATCAATCAATACGCGCTCAACATCCTCTCGGGTAGGTTTCTTACCTGTCCAAATCCATTTTGCTCCCCTCCTCACATCATTAAATATTAGTATCAACACAGGGAAAAATAAGAGAATTATGAATGTGCCTATCAATACGCCATAAGCGACAGAAATTGCCATTGGAATCAAAAACTGGGCTTGAAAGCTCGTTTCTTTAATTAGCGGGTAGAGTCCCAAAACAGTTGTTAGGGAGGTTAGTACAATAGGTCTAAATCTTGCAATGCCAGAATTATAGGCAGCATCAAAAACCGTCATACCCTCACTCTTCACAAGTGTATTAAATTTCGCAAGAAACACCACAGCATCATTGATAATAATCCCAGACAAAGCAACCATACCCCAAACACTTAATAAGGAAACGGGAAAATCTCGATCAGCACTTATCCAAGACTCAATACCATGACCTAGCATAGCACCAATCCATCCCAATGGTATCATCATCAGAATCAGGACTGCCTGATAATACGACCTGAAGGTTATCATTAGTATAAAAAATATTGTGATAAATGCTCCTCCAAAATACAATCCAATCTCCTGCCCAGCTTCTGCACTATGTTCTGCCTGACCACCCAAGTCCACTGCAACTGTTGGGAAATTTGCTTTTAACTCCGGAATAATATTCGCTCGAACATTTTGAATAATTGGTGGCACCTCCCCAAACGGATCAATCATCTCAGCATCAACTGTCACGGCTCGCGCACCATTATAATGCCGAATACCTGCTACTCCTCTTTCTATATCATAGTTCGCCAGCTTAGCCAACTGAAATTCCTGTCCTGCAGTGGTTTTTACTTTTATGCTTTCCAATTGACTGATGCTCTTTCTATCCTCTTTCGGATATCTTACCCAAACCCTTAGCTCATCATTGCCCTTCATAAATCGTTGTACTTCTTCCCCAAAAAACCCTTGTCTCATTTGGCTTGTGATATCATTATGGGTGAGTCCAAGGAAATGCGCTTCTGGTCGCAGATTGAACTGCATCTCACGTCTACCAATGGCCACATCGTCTTGAATCTCCTTTAACTCCGGGATTTTCGCCAGCTCTTCTTTAAGGTAATTTCTTGCGTTTTGTAAATCCTCATAGTTTTTTCCCTCCAGACGAACAGCCACGGGTTTGCCAAATCTATTATTGGCTCCAACTGTGAATTTTTCTGCTTCGCTAATTGGCCCTATCTCTTTTCTGATTCGCTGGATCAGATCAAATTGATTTAAGTCATACTCATCCAATTCACGATAAAAAACATTGACCATGCCTGTATGAGAGCCTGACTCTCCCAATCCAGAAAACCCTAGATTAGAGAACGTATTATTAATCAGAGGCACATCAGTATCCAGCTCTTGCATCATGTCAGAATTAACTTTCTTAATCGCCTCCTCAAATCTAATCAAGTACTTTTCTACCTTTTGCTCACTTTCTCCAGGCTTAAACTCGATTCCAACATTGAAACTGTTGAATGGAATCTGCGGGAAGAAAGTTGATTTTATTTGACCGCCAGCCATTAGACCTGCTATTGTTATAATAAATGCAGTAAGACAGGCTATTGAAATACCTCGATATTCCATGGCCAATTTTAAGGTTCGCCCGTACATGTTATGACGCATGAAATCGATAATTCCGTTAAGGAATTTTCTTATCCTAAAGCTCCTTGTGTCCTCTTTTTTCACACTCAACACACGTTTGCTGGCGAGGTGAGCAGGTAGCACGAAGAATGCCTCTAACAATGAAAAACCAAGGCTAAAAATCACCACGTACGCCATGTCTTTCAAAAACTCGAACCCACCTGTCAATAGAAGCAATGGAGTAAATGCCACAATCGTTGTAGTAACGGAGGTAAACACAGCGGGTAACACTTCCATGGTACCCTGGATGGCGGCTTTTCGAGCATTACCATGTTTCTCAAAATGAGAATAGATATTCTCAGCTATGACAATCCCATCATCAACCAGGATTCCAATCACCAGGATCATTCCGAACATTGAGATCATGTTCAGCGTAAGTCCAACGAATGAACCTAATATAAACATCCCCAAAAAGGAGGATGGGATTCCCCACGCTACCCAAAACGATAATCTAAGGCTCAGGAACAGACCCAAAGAAATTAATACCAGAAACAATCCAAGAAATCCATTGTTCGTAAGAAGATCTAGTCGTTGGGTAAGCATGGACATGAAGTCCCATGTCATGTGCAATTGAACTCCCTCAGTCCTCTCGTTGAACTCATCGACATATGCATTGACGGCAACAGAAATTACTTCCAAATCCTCAGTTTCCAATTTCCTTACTTCTACAAACACCGCTATTTCGCCATCTAAATATGCTTTATTAGGAGTGTCCGCAAATTGCTCAAAAATAGTGGCTATGTCTCGAAGCAATACCTTGCTTCCATCCGGATTGCTGCGCACAACGATTTCACCGATTTTCTCAGAATCCGTTTCTTTGGCTCGGGAGCGAATTAGAATTTCTTCATTTGGCCCTTTGACCGACCCTGCTGAAATATCTTTGTTATTAGATCGGACGGCATTGGCTACCTGATCAAAAGTAAGGTTATACCTTCTTAAATTTTCCTCCGTTATTTCTATAGAAATCTCCAAAACTGGAAATCCAGAAATATTCACTTGGCTTACGGCACCTGTTGCTAGCAGATCATCCTCAACTTCCTCAGCGTATTTTTTTAGTGTTTTCAAATCCACATCTCCGGTAAGAGCCAGCCATTGTGCGGTGGAGCGCTGGCGCTGTTTGAAAACTACTGGTTTCTCAGCACCCGCGGGAAAGGAATTTATACCATCAACTGCATTCTTAATCTCAGTATAAATATCGTCAATGTCGAAACTCTCTAAAGTCACAACTGTGATTGATGCAGAATTCTCAGAAGAAGTAGACGTATATTCATCTATTCCTGCTAGTGAATTAATTGCTTCCTCAATTTTCAAGGTTACCCCCTCCTCCATCTCTTCAGGAGAAGCTCCCGGATAGCTTACCTGAATATTTATGTTTCTATCATTTCGGGTTGGGAAAAATGACTTTTTGGTGGTAGTCATCGCTACAACCCCGCCTATCAAGGTGATGGCTATGACAATGTTTGCCAATATTGGATACTTAACGAAGTACTCTACTAAATTTTTTACCATGATGGCTTAGTTTGAAGCTGTTACACTACTATCTTTCGATTCGCTTACTTTAGAAAGCTCTGTCTCCTTCGAGTCCTTTTTTTCCAGGTCAATGTCCTTACTTTCTCTCTTAAATGCCTTCATGTCATTATGAGCGTTTATCAGAGGCTCCACAACCAACTCAACTCCTTCTTCCAATCCATTTATGATAGCTATTTCGTCATCAGTTCTAAATATGTTAACTGTTTTCACTCGAAGTAAAGAATCCTCCAAAACGAACACTTCGCTTCCGTTGTAGATTACATTTCTGGGGATAATCATTCCACCTTTTATCGTTCGAGAGGGCATGGACGCTCGCATAAACTGTCCTTCATAAATTTTTTGATTGGATGGTTTAATGGCTAAAAAAACATCTACAGACTGGGTGTTTTCATTTACAAAATCGCTAATTCGGGTAACATTTGCATTCCACGCCAATTGCGCCTCTTCTGCAAAAATCATTGCAGATGATCCTTGTTGAATCCAGGCAACATCACTTGTCTCTACTGATACTTGAAGTTCGTGTACTCCGGATCGAATGATCCGACCAATTCGGGTTCCTGGATTTACAAATGCTCCAGACTCCATTGTTACCTCCGCAATGCTCCCATCAAATGGCGCGTAATAGCGATACTTCCTGAGGCGCACTTCAGTGCTTTTAATTGTATAATAGCTGGAATAAATTCCTTTCGTGGCTAAAAAGGTTTTTTCTTTATTGGATTTAGTTTCAGGAATTTCATCAAACTGCTTATCAATATCAAGTGAAGAAAAATACTTTTCCCAAGCTTCGAAATTATCCGGAAAATCTATTTTCACATCAGGCATGATTGCAGCTATGTCTCTAAGAAAATTACTTTTACTTGATTTCAAGTTTAGTCTGGCTTCAGAATCATCAATATAAAAGAGAAGCGTCCCCTTCTTGAATTTCTGCCCGGCCTTTAACTTTACATTCCCCTGATGCATTCTACCACCAATTTCAGAAAGCAAATCAAGGGATTGGGCAGTTTTCACCCGACCGTAGGAAATTACCTCTGTTTTGATGTCTGAATAAACAACAGGTTTCGTATCGACGTACTTCTTAATAACAGGGGGTGCCTTTTTTTGAGGTTGTTCTCTTTGGTTGGATAAATATCCAAAACCCCCGAAAGCAACTGCTACGATAGCAATTCCAATGGCAATAGTGATGATTTGGCGCTTCATTTAAGATAGGTTTTTGAAAGTGTTTACACGAATATAGAAGGGAAAAGTCCATCTTTTGTTACACAATTGAGCTCATTCGTGATGAACGGTAAAAAGTAAGTTTAAGCAGTCTCGATATTGATTGAATGGTTGGGTAATTCCGTTTTCAGTTAAAAAATAAACAATAAGAAATCTACATCCAATTGCGCTACAGTTGAATTCCTAGAAAGACTCATTTCTTAGTGATAGATTTCTTCAGCATACCTTTTAGCTTCACCATGATTAAATTATATTTTTCTTCACCAACTACGTTTTTTCTTTCCTCTGGATCCTCTTGATAATCATAGAGTTCACTAGCAGCAATATTCTTCTCCACATATTGACCGTTCACGGCTTCATTTCTTCTATGCCATTCCACAATCTATACCTGCTAGTCCTAACCGCGTAACCCATGTAACGACCTCTTGGATACTGGCTTATTGCAAAAGATTTATTAACCCGACGGAACTAAACAATGATAGAACCCTTCCATATCTTACTGGTTGTCA
>JAAEPI010001025.1 GCA_024232835.1 Cytophagales bacterium | reverse complement strand
TACAGATTGGCCATGAGATTCTTTTTCTTTGCCTAAACAATACTGTAGTAAAGCTTCGATCGAATCCTGCTTGAACCATTCATCTAAATCCAATTCAAATTCATACTCCTCGCAGATCGTTTCAAATAACTTGGTCAGGTGAATACGTTCTACACCATAGTCTGAAAAGCTTTGCTCTGAATAAAGTGCCTCTTTTTCTACATGTAAAAGACCAGCAAGTATTTCCTCAATTTCCTCTTCCAATTGAACCCTGCTCTCCGACTGATCCTTTTTGTCCTTATTATGTGGTGTTGCAAGTAAAGGCTTAGAAGAACGCAGAAATTTGAACAAATCCCTTGCTCGTTGTTCTAATTGCTCCTTCGTTCTCGCCGAAAGCACAATGATGACAGGATCCTTTGTTTGAATCTCAATAACTGAATGAGTTTCACAATCTTTTGCGCTATACTCCTCTAGAACCACATGTGCATTCGCTCCTCCGGCTCCAAACGAAGAGATACCTGCAAGACGGGGAACTTCTCGTCCTTGAATCTCTGGACGTCTCCAGGGCACCAACTCTTGATTTACCATAAACGGTGTCTTCTCAAAGGCAATATTCGGATTGAGAGTATTCGAATGCAGACTCGGCACAATCTGACCATACTTCATCTGCAGAATAGTTTTAGTTAATCCTGCAATTCCTGCAGCGGCTTCCAGATGGCCAATATTTGACTTTGCAGAACCAATTCTACAAAATCCAACCTCTTTGGTATCTTTTTCAAATGCTTGACACAACCCGGTAATTTCAATGGGGTCTCCTAATTCCGTTCCTGTTCCATGTGCTTCTATATAACTGATTTTTTGAGCGCTGATCCCTGCTTTGTCCAGGGTACTCCTAATCAATTCTGCCTGGGCTCTGGGATTCGGTACAGTATATCCGTTGGTTTTCCCTCCATGGTTTACGTCTGTTGCCCGAATCACCGCATGGATCACATCTTGATCCCGAATCGCAGCATAGAACGGCTTTAGTCACACCACCCCTACTCCTTCTCCGGGAACAAACCCACTACCACCTGCTCCAAAGCTTCTACACAAACCATCTTCAGAAAGCATCTGTTGTGCACAAAGCCCTATATAGTTAGAGGGATGAAGGTAGAGATTAACTCCTCCTGCAAGCGCCAGATTACACTCTCCCCGCCGAATATGTTCACACGCTTCATGAATAGCTGTCAACGAGGAGGAGCACATGGTATCAATAGGCATACTAGGTCCCTTCACATCAAGGAAATATGAGAGTCGATTCGCCACGGAACTAAATGAAGTATGAGGAAAGATCTTTTCTCCTTGATTCCATAACTCGGGTCCGTAGAGATCAAATCCTGTTTTGGTTATTCCTGCAAAAACGCCCACTCGTTGTTGATAC
>JAAEPI010001024.1 GCA_024232835.1 Cytophagales bacterium | reverse complement strand
GAAATTTCTACTTACATGAATCATTCCAAAATAGACATAGGAATACTAAATGAAACTTGGTTAAAGAAATCAGTGCTGGATAGTGAATTCCTGCACCCAAACCGATTTAAAATTTTCCGTGCCGATAGATCTAAAAAGACCCACCCTCCTGACCCTTCTAATCCCAATCGATTTAGAAGTAACGGCGGTGGTGTCCTCATAGCTGTTAGAACCGATTTGAACTTGTCCTCTAAGCAAATTCAATTAGGTGGAGGTGCAGAAATTCTAGCTGTGGAATTTACGACTAATACAGGAGTTAAGTTTATAATTTGCACATGTTATCGGGTTGGTACTCTGGGAATGGCAAATCACGATAAAATTACCAGCATTTTAAAAAATCTTCTCCATAGAAGAAAACTAAGTAAGATTTTCATAGTAGGAGACTTCAATCTAAACGGCGTTTCTTGGGATAGGTTAACATGCTCATCACCCATTGAGCAGTCATTTGTTGACTCTTTTGTTGATTTGGGACTTGCTCAGTGTGTGTCAAATCCTACTCATTGCAAAGGAAAGATATTAGATATCCTACTTACTAATACTGTGGCCAGCATCACTGATCTCAAGGTTCTTGAGAGAGATAGTGTTTGTAAATCAGACCATTTCCCCATAACTTTTAAAATTAAAGCTAAAGTATGTAAGAAAAAGCCTGTTAAACGTTTATGCTATAATTTTAAGACTGCTGACTGGGACAGGCTCAATCATGAACTTTGTCACACAAATTGGGATGCTATGCTCAACTGCAGAGAACCAGAAGTTGGCTGGAGGAAATTTAAGGATAATTTATTTGAGGTTACAAACAAACATGTAAAAAAGACGTTTGTGAAAACAGATAGTCAGGACCCTTGGTTTGACTCGGAATGCTTTGATGCTTGGCGCACAAAAATGAGGCTACACAAGGTAAAGGATAAGAGTGATTTAGATAATCTAAGGTTTACCCTTGCGAGAAAATCTTTCAATAACTTAGTTGACCAAAAAAAGCGTGATACCCTCAATGAAGACGATGATGGCGCTCTAATTACCAAAAAATTCTGGTCATTTGTCAAATGTAAGTCAGGTAGCCAAAGGATTCCTGAATTTGTCAGCTATAATGGTGTCACACGGAGTAGCCCTGAAGATCAGGCCAATCTGTT
>JAAEPI010001023.1 GCA_024232835.1 Cytophagales bacterium | reverse complement strand
ACCTCCGGCAAAACTTTTGGGTTTGGATATCTGGCTGATAAGGCTTCCAAGTTACCCTTACCAGAGGATAAGGATTTGATATTAAAAACGGATGAAGAGTTCAAGCTTATCACCAAAAGCACCTCCATCTACGACCTGACAGACATTGTGACTGGAAAAGCGCAGTATGGCTTGGACATGGCAATGCCCACCGCTAGTGTTGCCGTAATCAGCAGACCTCCTGTGCCTGGGGATGAACTTATTTCATTTGAATCTAAGAATGCCTTAGCTATCACTGGGGTTCAAAAAGTATTTAGCATCGAACCAGCAAAATTTCCAGTGGCTTACAATGCACTCGGTGGCGTAGTGGTTGTAGCTGACAATACCTGGGCCGCAATTAAGGGTAGAGACGCGCTTGAAATTGAGTGGGGTGCTGGACCAAACAGAGATTATAACTCATCCACCTATAAGGATGACTTGGTTAACAATACAAAGAAAAAAGGCAAAGTACAGCGCAGCACAGGGGATATATACAAATCGCTGAAGGAGGCCGATAAAAAGGTGGTGGCTGACTACTACGTGCCTCACTATGCACATACACCGATGGAAACTCCATGCGCCATTGCAAATGTAGACCAAGGGGTTGCTGAATTATGGGTACCCACCCAAGCACCGCAGTGGACGAGATGGGCCGTATCTGAAGCACTGGATTTGGAAATGGATAACGTCACGATGCATGTTACACTATTAGGTGGAGGTTTCGGTCGGAAATCCAAACCTGACTTTGCCATTGAAGCGGCTCTAATTTCTAAGGAATGTGGACGCCCTGTCAAACTGCTTTGGACACGTGAAGATGACGTGAAGAACGGTTTATATCATGCGTGTTGTGCACAACATTTAGAAGTATCGATTGATGAAAACAACAAGGTAAGTGGATGGCTTCAAAGGGCTGCCATGCCCTCCATAAATGCGAATGAGGATGCGTCATTGGTTCACCCAGCAGATTATGAATTAGGTCAGGGAATGCTCGACTTGCCTTACGATATTCCTAATATAAGTTGTGAATCCGTTGCAACCAAGGCTAAAACGAGGATTGGCTGGATGAGATCAGTTGCTAACATTAACCATGGGTTTGCTATTGGTTCCTTCATGGATGAGATTGCCAGTGCACGAGAGTTGGATCCCATAGATAACGTACTAGACCTGCTAGGAGATGATCGAAAAATTGACCTCAACTCGATGGTGAAAAATATCTATAATTATAACGAATCTTTCGAAGAATTTCCATGGGATACGGGGAGGTTCAGGAGGGTGATTGAATCTGTGCGTGAACAGTCAAATTGGAATACAAAAACCTCAAAAGGTTCGGGATTGGGCTTTGCAGCACATCGAAGCTTTCTGACGTATGTAGCTTGTGTGGTAGAGGTAAAAGTGGAGGGAGATAAGATAGAAATTCCTAATGTCTACTACTCGGTGGATTGTGGGATTGCTGTTAATCCAGATCGAATCAAGTCACAATTTGAGGGAGGAGCCGTATTTGCGACTAGCATGCTTCTCAACGAAATTACCATGAAAAATGGAATCGTTGAACAGGAAAATTTCCATGATTATCCATTGGCTCGAATGAGTAGCAGTCCTAAAAATATTGATGTTCGGATTTTGGAAAGTAAAGAAAAACCAACAGGAGTAGGGGAGCCCCCAGTTCCTCCGTTGGCACCAGCTCTTTGCAATGCGATATACAATGCAACTGGAAAAAGAATAAGAAGTTTGCCTGTAAAACTCACATAAATCCAAATGAGGAGTTGTCCTCCAACATCAGTGAAATGAAGAAAATTAATACACATTGTATCATTCATTAAAACAAAATATCAATGGTAGAAGAAAATGGATCACCTAAACTAAAACGCACCCTTGGACCCGTCATGTTATGGGGTTTAGGTGTTGGCTATGTAATAGGCGGAATGTATTTTGGGTGGAATCTTGGCTTAAAGGAAGGAGGCACATTGGGTTTAGCTATTGCCACTGGATTTATTATTGTCATGTATTTATGTTTCACTTTCAGCTACACTGAACTCGCATGTGCTATCCCGAAAGCGGGTGGGGTATATGATTATGCTACAAGGGCTTTAGGAAAAAATTGGGGGTTTATAGGTGGCATGGCTCAGAATATTGAATTCATTTTTGCCCCGCCCGCAGTAGCCTTTGCCATAGGAGCTTATTTCAATTTGTTGATTCCTGGGGTTCCGATTATTGGATTTGCAATAATCTTTTATCTGATATTTACTTTTTTGAATATTCGAGGGATACAGGCCGCTGCGATGTTTGAATTGTTCATCACAATTATAGCGGTTGTTGCGTTACTCATATTTGCGGGAGCAACGCTTCCAAGTTTTGAATTTGAAAATCTAGAAAAGAATGCACTACCTAATGGATATGGTGGTGTGTTCGCGGCAATACCATTTGCCATATGGTTTTTTCTGGCTATTGAAGGAGTTGCCAATGTGGCTGAGGAAACACGAAATCCTCAACGGAATATTCTTATAGGATTTGGCTCGGCTATCCTCACTTTGGTCATTTTGTGTGCGCTTACTTTTGTTTCTGCAGTAGGTGTTGGTGGATGGGAAAATGTAGTATTTGATGGGACTGGTGCGACTTCAGACAGCCCTCTTCCTTTGGCTTTGAAAACTGTGGTTGGTGAGAGTAGCTGGTTGTGGCATCTGTTAATTGCTGCTAGCATAATTGGATTAGTGGCCTCTTTTCACGGAATTATTTTAGCTGCTGGGCGAACGACAATGGAGTTTGGGGCGACTGGAAGTGCACCAAAAGTATTGGGAAAAATTCATTCAAAATTCCATACTCCATATATGGCTTTAATTTTCAATATGCTCGTGGGGATCATAGCCTTGCTGACAGGGAAGACAGGAGAGATCATCACAATTTCCTGCTTTGGAGCTCTTGTTCTCTATATTGTTTCCATGGTTTCAATTCTCAAGTTAAGAAAGACGGAACCGGATTTGGAGCGACCGTTTAGAGTACCTTTTTATCCTTTCATGCCAGTTATTGCATTAGTAATCGCAACTTTCTCTTTGATTGCAATGACCGTTTATAATCCAATTTTAGCTGTGATATTTCTTGTTATTGTGCTAGGTAGTTACGGGATGTTTAGGGTAGTAAAAAGTAAATCGACAACACCTTGAGTGCAATGTGGAGTAACTCAATATTTTGTTGACCTGTTGAAAATCAAATTTGTAAGACATTTATAAACTATGAAAAACGCAATTATTACATTATTCTTTAGTGCAACTATCGTCACTTCATTATCCGCTCAAAATGCTGATTCAAAACCAAATATTGTATTGGTGGTAATGGACAATTTTGGGTATGGTGAAGTTGGCTGCTATGGTGGTGGCGAAATAAGAGGCGCAGCTACTCCCAAAATCGATGGGCTAGCTGATGAAGGCTTCCGACTAACTAATTTTAATGTAGAGGCGGAATGTACACCTTCAAGAGCATCATTAATGACGGGCCGTTATGGCGTTAGGACAAGAAAAATAAAAGGAGCAGAGGAAGGGAAGAATCTAAGGGGTCTTTGGTATGGTATCACGAAATGGGAAGTTACAATTCCTGAAATGCTTACTGATCAGGGTTATGCAACAGGAATGTTTGGCAAATGGCATTTAGGAGATACAGAAGGACGCTATCCAACAGATCAGGGTTTTGATGAATGGTATGGTATACCACGCTCTTCGGATCATGCATTCTGGCCAGATAGTGATATTTACAGGAGAGATTTTCATCCGGACATTGGACTCATGCATGTGATGACTGCCAAACGGGGTGAAAAACCTAAAGAATTGGATGTCTATAACCGGGCTAAGCGAACCACAATAGATCGTGAAATCACAGACAAAGCGATTGATTTCATCAAGCGAAAAGCTAAAAAGAAGCAACCTTTTTTTGCCTATCTGCCATACACACAAACCCATGAGCCGGTTGATCCGCACCCTGACTTTAAAGGGAAAACAGGGAATGGTAAGTTCGCGGATGTCTTAGCACAAACGGATGCCTATGTAGGAGAATTATTGAGTACGATAGATAAACTAGGGATTAAGGATAATACCATTTTCATTTTCACATCAGATAATGGGAGAGAAGGTGTCCAGCGCTCCTTTGGACACACAGGCCCTTGGAGAAGGAGCATGTTTTCTCCCTATGAAGGATCCTTGCGAGTGCCCTTTATTATAAGATACCCTGGCAAAGTTCCTGAGCGTAAGGTGTCTAACGAATTGTTTCATCTTGTGGATATTCTGCCAACTTTCGCGACTTGGACCGGTGGAAAAATTCCTACCGACCGTACTTTGGACGGAAAAGATCAATCAGCCTTCCTGATGGGGCAATCAGAGACATCCGCCAGAGAATCTGTAATGATTTACCTCGGAAACGTATTGTTTGGGGTAAAGTGGCGCAATTGGAAAATGCTCCTTAGGGAAATGGAAGAAGGGAGTTATGCAATAAAGGAAGTGGCTTACCCATCCATCTATAACCTTCTCATAGACCCAAAAGAAGAAGTTCCAGAGTTCAATTACCTATCAGATACGTGGGTGGATTATCCATTGTATCAAGTTGTGGAAGATTTTGAAGAATCTCTGTACAACGATCAAGGGACGCCAAGGGAATAACTGTTTAGCTAATTGTTAGTTGCTACGTATGATCAAAGGAATGAAGTCTTTTGCTCTTACATTAAATCTTTACCTATCAGTCGTTGAAGGCTTCCTCATCCTTATATGGAAACCACCAAAAATCTTGTTCGCTTGAGTTTGGATCTACCATGACCAATTTGGTGTGACGGAAGGTGTCCAATCCTTCTGCTCCCAATTCTCTTCCCATTCCAGAATATTTAATCCCACCAAAAGGTCCGGCATCATTGTCAAGTAAGGGGGCGTTGACCCAAACCATTCCTGATTGAATTTCATTAACTGCTCGATGCGATTCCAGCAGATTTGTGGTGTAGATTGTTCCTCCCAATCCAAAATCAGAATCATTGGCGAATTCAATGGCTTGGTCAAAACTGTCAACTTTGCAAATGGGAGCTACAGGGCCAAAACTTTCATTGTGCATAATGTCCATATCCTGGGTCACTCCGGTAAGCACAATAGGGTTCACAAAGTATCCCTTTTCCATCCCTTCAGGACGTCCACCACCATAGGCAACAGTGGCCCCTTGTACTATGGCTTTTTTAATGATGGCTTCATATCGAGATCTTTCTTTTTTAGAAACCATTGGGCCAATATCTACCTTGTCTAAGCCATTGCCAATTCTAAGCTGACTGATTTCGGTGATCAATTTTTCAACAAACTCATCGTGGATGTTTTTATGCACATAGAATCTTTCTGCGCTTGTACAAACCTGTCCACAGTTGAGGTTGGCAGCAAAAGCACCTCCTTTGGCAGCTATGACTAAAGGAGCAGATGGCATTACGATGAATGCATCGTTTCCTGAAGCTTCTATCAGGCATTTTTTAAATTGCCGGGCACAAGCTGCTGCAACGATTTTTCCGGTTGGTACACTTCCGGTAAAGGCCACCATATGTGTGTTTTTGCTTTCCACCAATGTTTGTCCCACCTTACCTCCACCAGTTACGCACTGCACCAAGCCATCCGGTAAACGCCCGAAAGCTTTCATCATTACCAGAGTAGAAAGAGAAGTCAGTTCGGAGGGTTTGATGATGACTGCATTTCCAGAAGCAATGGCTGCTGCAGCTCCCCAAAGGGTTAAGCAGAAAGGGTAGTTATACGGCATTACCATAGCGCACACACCTAGTGGTGTTTTTATAGTATAATGAAATTGTCCCTCTACTGCTGGTCCGAGTACTTTACCATTTTCATGTCTTGCAATTTCTGCGTAATACCTGATTGATGTAATAGACCAGTCCACCTCATCAAAACTTTCTTTGTAGGGTTTTCCACTTTCTATTGTCAGCATTTCTGCCATAAGGGGTTGAATCTTCTTCATCATAGCTGCTACCTCATGCAACTTTTCGGCTCTAAATAAATGATCAGTTTTATTCCAATCCATTTGTGCCTTATTGGCAATGGTAATTACCTCATTTACTTCTGTTTTGCTGCAGTAGGCAACCTCAGCTATGGGCTCTTCGGTAGCGGGATTGATGGCACTAAATTTATTTCCTTTACTTTTTACAAAGCCATTGCTGGTATAATAGCTGCCTGTCAATTCGTCCAAAAGACTTAATACGCTCATGTTGAATCAGTTTTCTTTAGAGTTATGCATTTTCTATGAATACAGTTTTCACTTTAAGTTTGAGAATGTTTTTCGACTAAACTGTCCTGTACTTTGCTGTGTTCAACTGATTCTAGCAGAATCTAGATAACCAGTCTTCAAGCATAATAGTACAGGACAGTTTACCTTGGATTTTGTGCTAGTATGTGGCAATGAATGCATTAATTTAACCTAACTTAAAAAATACAATTATGATTGCTATGTGGATGTTTCTTGCTTTTGGTTCCATGTTTGGATGGGGTTTGGGGCAAGGGTTTACCAAAAAATATATTAATGATGTATCTGGCACAAAGTTTTGCCTGTACTTCACCATTTCCGCTTCTATCATTTATTTGGCTTGGTGGGCTTACAGTGGTTCCCCGAATCCATTCTATACAGAATCGGGCGAGTTTGAAACAGATTTCATCCTTTTTGCCACGTTGGCATATGTCCTGGATGGTATTGCGTGGGCAGCCTATTTTATCTGCATCAAATATGCACCAATTGCAATCGTTGGAACGGTAGCCGCTGCTTACCCGGCTATTGTAATGGCGATATTGTTTGTTTGGATTGGTCAGGATACGTCTCCTATGATGTGGGGTGGTGGAATTGCCGTTATTATTGGCGTCATTTTGCTTGGCTATACACCGAAATCGGCATTAGGTGATGTCGACAATTCACATGTCGTTCCCAAGATTTGGATACCATTGGCGATAATTGCAGCTGTTGGTTGGGGATTGGCTTTTTCTTTTGTTGGTTATGTTTTCAGTCCTCAAGCAGCTTTTGAAGGTGCCCAGGGTGCAGACATATATCCATTAATGGCAATAGGAGATACAATCATTCTGCTACCTTTTGCTCTAATAGCAGGTAAAGGAAAGGATACCCATACTTGGTCAGGGATTAAGTTGGCCATAATACCAATGCTTTTCTTTTCATTTGGAAACGTATGTTACCCATTGGCAAGTAGCTTTGATGATGGCACGCATGGTGGTTTGATAGCAGCTATAAGCGCTGCATATCCAATGGTAACACTTGGTTTTGCTTACATCTTCTTAAAAGAAAGAATTATTCCATTTCATTGGATGGCAATTGGATTTGTAATGCTGGGAATTATGCTCAGTACCGGATCCTTGGAGACGTTGTGGAATATGATAGTTTAGCTAACATTATTCAGATTGGTATTCGTATTATGTTCAGACAAATAGAGGGGGGTAGTTTTGAGAATTCCAGAAAATCACCCTAGATTGATCAAAATTGACCCTTTTACGGTGAATCTGATTTTACTCGGATGTTAGTAATTTGCTATTACGTTTTTTGAAAGAGAGAGAATCTTCTTCAGAGTATCGAGTTAAAAAGTAAAAACCCTTATCTGCTCAATTGCATTTTTTTGATTCCTACAAATTCATTACCAATTTGTAGCTTGTAGAAATAGAGTCCATTCGGAAGTTTTGAACCATCAAAATATGTTGAATAATTCCCTGCAGTTTGAAATTTATTGACCAAGGATAACACTTCCTGCCCCAATAAATTATGAACAGAGAGACGTACAGAGCCAGCTGTTTGCACTCGATAGTTAATCTGTGTCGTTGATGAAAAAGGGTTAGGGAAATTATGACCAAGGCTTGGTTGGCTCGAAATTCCATCCTCAAGTACAGATAAGGTGGGATCATCTAGAATAAAACTTCTCACCTCGGACCAATCGCTGATCTGATCACCTAGTACTGAATTCACACGCCAGAAGTACTCTCCGTTCTGATTCAATTCAATCACTGAATTATCGGAAAGATTCGTGTTGAATTCATGATCAACGTTCCCAAATGTAGTATCCGTGGAAAATTGAACATTGAAGGAATCATAAATCCCTTTGCCCGTCCATCGAACGAATAGCTCATCCACCATAAGAAATTCTTCATTGTTTAAAGGTTCAATAAGGATTGGGGGATGATTATCGACGATTTCACTTTCAGGTACTCCAAAGACAATTTCTCCTAAATCACCAACCGTTATGCCTAGTTCGTTATTCTCACTGTCATAAGAAGTCGAGAGAGCCTCGAACATTCCTTCACCTTCAATTTCTCGATAATATATAACCGTATTTTCAGGGTCCTTAATTTCAGGATAAAGAGTCAAGTCAATACGAATGTCAGCTGTGTGTTCGTAGATGGCAAAGCCATCGTAAATAATAGATACAGGATAAATAGTAATAAAACCCTCATCAAATTCTGGATTTATAGGTGCATACGGTTTACGCGTAATTGTTGATTCATTATAGCCGTATCCATCAAAAGTGACATAGTCTATCTCTACTCCCGTTTTATTTGATTCATCTTCATAAATATAGGTACCTCCCTGACTTATTTCATAATGTGTATAACTGGCTATATTAACCTCGTCTTTCCATAGATGTTTTGATGCCCTATATGCTAAAACTCCCTCAGGCAATGAAAATTCAAGAGCTATGGACCCGTCAGGTTTAACTTCTATGGCGTTTCGAGTAACAAAATTTGAATTTGGCACGCCAAATCCAATAAACCAACCTCCATTTGAGAGTAGTTGCGCATTACCGGCAGTTACTGTAAAAATATTGCCTACTTCTTCTGGGTACCGCCATTCCGATACCAAGGTGGCCACCTTATTTTCTTCATCTAATTCGTATTCCACAGCTCTTGAGTAAGGAGGTAAATGAAATTGTCCATTATCAAACATGGTAATGTTGCCGTTGGGATTTCTTATAATATTGTGTTGGCGAGCATGGTAATAAGTACCTTCCCCGTTATACAGCTCATTTCCAGAATGCTCTCCCTCATAGGTGAATTGATTTTGCCTTCCCCCCATTCGCCACATCAACTCACCTGTTTCTCTACTAATTTTTGCGATTTGGCTATGGTTTCTGAAAGAGGCCAGTATATTGCCATCATCATCAATATCAAATGCATTCGAAGTACTATAATTGACTCGACCTTTGGTTAGATCTTCGTCACTTTCAAGAATTGGAATGTAGTCAAAATTACGCCATTCAAATACGACATTCTTATTTTCATCCTGCTCTTGGATAATATTTAAAACCAATTCTGCCTCAGGGTCTCCACCTTCCACAATTGTACTCATATCATATATTATTGAGTAATACGACATCATCATCACATGGCCGTTCGGAAGCATCTTGAATTCATGAAAATCAGTTGGATATCCATTTTTCATTTTAAAGGTGTCCACAGCTTCAAGGTTCTTATCAAGGACAATATGCTGCAATTCTTCACCAGCTTGAGGCACATTGGATGCAAAACCACCTAAAGCAAATGATAGGAGGCCATTAGGCTGTACCTGGAAGTCAAAAGGTGCTCCATCCACTCTTAAGGAGTCAACAATTTTTCCGGCCTTATCAAGGATAAAAACAAAATTTCCGTAGATTGCCTCTGGAGTAGTGCGATCCCAAGTAGCTAGAAATATGTGTCCTTCAGAAGGTTCATCGATGGAATGAATGGTTATAGGGGGTGCTGGCAAGTCTTCATTCGGACCTGAAGTTGAATTAGCCTGCTGAACCGTACTTGAAATTCCGATCTTCCCAATTGGTTTTGGTGATGTCGTATATTGAAATGAAAATTCAGGAATATCATTACCCGAACCCGTTCGTAAACCTTCACCCATGGTTACACTGACAACTTCATCTATCTCAAACGCAACATCCGGATTGAAAACGATTGTCTTTCCATCATCAGATAGAATTAACTCTCCAGTATGAATTCCGCTTTTTGATCCGACAACAGTTAAAAGATCATCTGATAATGCTTTTTGATCAATGATGCCGGAGTGTCTTAAAATTATATTCGTGCTATTAGACACCAAACTGGATCCTGGCTTTGGGCTAACAAATGAATACGGGTTCTGATCTTGTGCAAATAGAATTCCTGATAAAACCACAAAGGCAACTGTTAAAAAGAGATTTTTCATTTTCATAATTTAAAAATATGATCGTTCAAATGTAGCAATTTTGGAAAACTATGAAAATCAAGAAAGCCTTCTGTCCCGTGCTATCCTGTTGTTTTGATAAAGTTGCATTAAAGATTTTAAAACTATAAAAATGATCAAGTAAAATCATAATAAATGATAAAACACCACCCTCATCTGCACGTTTTGATGACAGAAGTCCATCAATCATATAGTGGTAATATCCTTTTTTTTGAGAACTAAATATTTAAACCTGTGACTACTCCAGCAGGAGAATATGTGCCGGAAGATTTAAATATGAATTGGCTTTATTCATATGTCCACCATAAGCATCTATCAGTAATTAATTCTAATAACCATTGTTCAAATAAAGAAAGAGTTATTTCATTGTGTCAGTAAAGTACAGGACAGTTCAAAATGAATTTAGTTTGAAACTTGCGTCATTGATCCAATTCAACATTGTAATATTCAGAAGGTTTATTACAACATTAATTGAACCTAATTCGATTATTAATCCAATTCTATCAAATAACTAATTAATGAAAACGGATATTGAAATAGCGCGTGAAATACCCTTACTTCCAATTAATGAAATTGGAAAAAAGCTAGGACTATCAGACGATCAGCTTGTTCCTTATGGGCATCATATCGCTAAAGTACCGCACCAAAATATCGACAATAGAAAGGTAGACAAAAGCAATTTGATTTTGGTGACGGCCATCACCCCAACAAGGGCTGGAATTGGGAAAACCACCACGTCTATAGGGTTAACACTTGGACTTGAAAAGTTGGGTAAAAAAACAGTAGTCGCGCTTCGTGAGCCTTCTTTAGGTGTTTGCTTTGGAATGAAGGGAGGAGCTGCTGGAGGTGGTTATGCGCAAGTCCTTCCGATGGAAGATATCAACCTTCATTTCACCGGCGATTTTCATGCGATCACCTCTGCACACAACATGATTTCAGCATTACTAGATAATTATCAATATCAAAACAGGCATAATGGAAAGGGCCTCAAACAGGTATTATGGAAAAGGGTGTTGGATGTAAATGACAGAGCTTTAAGGGAGATTACTACGGGCCTTGGAGGGACCCTAAATGGAGTACCTGCGGAATCAGGTTTTGATATAACGCCAGCTTCTGAGATTATGGCCATCATTTGTTTGGCAACAGGTGTTGAAGATTTAACTAACAGAATTGAGAGTATTCTTCTTGGCTATACATTTGATAATGAGCCTTTCTCGGTGAAGGATCTCGGAGTAGGCGGGGCTATTGTTGTTTTACTAAAAGATGCTATCAACCCTAATCTGGTACAAACTACAGAGCATACACCCGCCTTCATTCATGGAGGTCCTTTTGCCAATATTGCCCATGGTTGTAATTCAGCAATAGCTACAAAAATGGCGCTAACACTTGGGGATTATGTAATTACAGAGGCAGGTTTTGGTGCGGACTTAGGTGCCGAGAAATTTTTGAATCTAAAATGTCGAACGGCTGGATTAAGCCCAAAATTGACGGTACTTGTAGCCACCAGCCAAGCGTTGAAGTTGCATGATGGAGTTGGACCAGAAGATACTACAAAACCAAATTTGGATGCCCTAAAATCAGGATTGGATAATCTTAAGAAGCACGTAGAGAATTTGATCAATTTTGGCCAGTCGGTAGTTGTGGCATTCAATCAATACGATTTCGATACGGAAGAGGAACTTAATTTTATTCGAACCTGGTGTTCCAACCAATCGATTCCGTTTGCCCTCAATAGTAGTTTCAAAGATGGAGGTGAGGGCGCTCTTGAATTAGCTGAATTAGTTGTCAAAACTATCGATGAGAATCCATCTTCGGAAATCACATATACATATGATCTGGAAGATTCCATAAAGGAGAAAGTCGAAAAAGTAGCCTCCAAGATTTATGGTGCGAAAAAGGTAACATTTGATAATAAGGCCGATAAAATGATCAAAAAGATCAATAAATTCGGATACGATAGACTCCCAATCTGCATAGCCAAAACACAATACTCATTTTCAGATGACCCTAAAAAGAACGGGGTTCCAAAAGAGTTCATTTTTCATGTAGAGGATTTAATCATTAATAGTGGCGCAGGATTTATTGTGGTCAAGGCAGGATCAATCATGAGAATGCCCGGCTTACCCAAAGTGCCTCAGGCAAATACGATTAAAATTGAAAATGGGAATATTGAGGGATTGAGTTAACTCAAAAGAGTTGCAGAATCCGGAGTAATTCACTTATTCGATGAAATAAAAATATGCAGATTAAGACCTCCATCGCTAGATAAGACCGTTAGATTGAAGTGAGCTATAATAGAATAGCTAGTTGTGATTTTGTGATTAAGTTAGTGTTCATATAACTTTTATTTTTGATGCCTGACCAAAACTTAATTCCAGTTGATGTCCAATTATAGTTGAGTTTTCTTATCTTAAAGGAGTGATTCAACAATGTCCCATTTTCATTTTTGATATTTAGAATATAAATCGATTATCTCAATAATCTTTTTCGATGAATTCATTAAGATCAAAAATTTCAATATTATTCATAATAGCAATTTCTATTACGGTTATTGTTCTAACAATATTCTCTGCAACAACCAGGCGCAAATCGGCCATTGAAAATGGTAAAAAAGAAATTGTAAATGCGGCAGGAAGGTATGGATCATTGATTGAAAAAATAGTGGATAAGAGTATGGTAGCTTCCAGGACCCTATCTAGTTTATTAGAATCATATAAAAAGGATGAAAATGTACAGCTCGATAGGTCAGCTGTAGATGTCATTCTTCAAGAAGTACTTTTAGACAATCCCCTATTTTTTGGTGTGTATACCATATGGGAACCCAATGCATTCGACGGACGAGATAGTGAATTTTCTAATACCGTCGGTACGGACACAACTGGTAGGTATATTCCATACTGGTCAAAAGATAAGGACGGCAATGTGTATGTTGAGGAAAACGAATATGATACGGAAAAAGCGCAGTTTTATTTAATTCCACAAAGAACCCATAAGGAACACCTGGACGAACCCACTGCCTATGACCTTCAAGCTCAGAATCGTACTGTGGTACTAGCTGGGATAGTCGCCCCTATTTTGGTTGACGATAATTTCTTAGGAATTGCAGGTGTAGATCTGGATATCACGTACACCCAAGAATTGGCTGGGGAACTGGAGAGTAGTCTTCATTACGATGGGCTTGAGGTGACTATTTTTTCTAATCAAGGAATTGTCACGGGAAGCACAATGCTTCCAGATAGTCTTGTGGGCCTTATGCTAGATTCATTGGTTGCACTGGATTCTCAGTCTCAGGATTTGATGGATTTGGAGGAATTACCAGAATCTATGGATTCATTAGATTTATCCAAATTTTCAGAGTTTTCTGATTTGAACATAACGCAACTGTTAGCAGATGGGCAGCAGGATATTAGGATTCATAATGATAACCTTCACGTCTTTGTTCCAATAATTTTTGAAAAATCCGATACACCTTGGGGGATTGCAATCTCGGTCCCAAATAAATCAGTGACCTCCGCTGCAAATTCGGACATGTACACGCAGCTGATTTTAGGCTTGGTGATGGTGTTGATAAGTATTACGATTGTTTATTTGGTTTTACGATCGAACTTCAAACCACTCTCCATATTAACAAAAAAGATAGGACTTATTGCTGATGGTAATCTAGATGTAAAGATCCATGTACGCTCACAAGACGAAGTAGGCCAAGTGTCTGCGTCTTTGAATAATATGGTTACTGAGTTGCGAAAAATGATAGATGAAATTGAAGGGCAGAAATCCAATTTACAATCTGCTCTTCAGGACACCAAGTATGTGATAAAGGAGGCCGTTGATTCAGGGAATTTTGCTGCCCGAATAAACTTAGAATCCAAAACAGGGGAATGGAAGGAACTAGGTGAGTCAATAAATATTCTGTTTGAATCTGTCATGTCACCTTTCAAAATTCTGAATTTGGTCATTAATCAAATGGCGGAAGGCAATCTTACTGAAAGATTCAAAGATGAAGCGAAGGGAGATGTGTTGGCGCTTGCCAATAATCTTAATAAGGCCCTTGATAACCTGTCAGGTTTGCTTAGTGAAATATTTGACCAAGTAGACCGTATTGGTACCTCCTCGCAGGAGATGCTTCTTTCAAGTGCTGAAATGAATGTTAGCACAGGAGAGATTGCTTCTGCCATTGATCAAATGAGTAACGGTGCTCGTGATCAGGTTCAAAAAGTGGATAAATCATCAACATTAGTAGAAGGTATTCTATCTTTTTCTAACAAAATGGGAATTCAGGCGGAGACTATAAATGAGCGGGCAAATGAAGGAGTGGCCAAAGCTGGAAATGGGAAAAAGCTAATTCAAATGATTGAAGTAAGCATGGCAGACATTTTGAATTTTTCGGAACAAACCAACCTTTCGATAGAAGGGTTGTCTAAAAGGTCAAATGAAATATCAAGGGTATTGGGAATAATCAAGAATATTTCATCTCAAACAAATTTACTCTCACTGAATGCCGCCATTGAAGCTGCCCAGGCGGGAGAGGCTGGTCGAGGATTTTCAGTAGTTGCAGAAGAAATAAGGAAACTAGCCGATGGTTCAAAAAATTCAACTAAGGAAATTGAAATATTGATCAATGACATTCAAAAAGACACACTAGCGACTGAGAAATTAATCAAAGAAATGATGGAGAGTGTTAAGACAGGTGAAGAAGCATCCAAGCTTGGATTGGCAGCATTTGAAGAGATCACCGATTCGTACGAACAGACTTACAATCTATCTAAAGAAATTGTTGATGCTACCAAACAACAAACCAATGCAATTGGAAATATGGTGAAAATAACTGAAAGTGTGGTGGTAATAGCAGAGGAAACTGCAACGGGTACGGAACAGGTTGCGAGCTCAGCGACTGAATTATCTTCGGGCATGAACAACTACACAGAACGAAGTAAACAAGTGTCTGAAATCACTGACGAATTAAAGACGAAGGTGGCGAATCTTAAACTAAGTGATCAATCCGATAAACAAAGCAGTGAATAATTGGAGATCTATAGATTTTTTGATTAGCTATGATCAATTCCTAACCTAGAACTCTAGTGTAATCCCTTAGGATTATTCCTGCTTCAAACGGATAAGTACAGGACGGTAGCTTGAAAAAAAAAATTGGCAGATTCGTTGGTCTATTAACGTCAGTTAGTCTCTATAACACTCTTATATGATGAATAAAAAGAAGATTACAAACAACCTACCTTCAAACATCAGTCGACGAGATTTTATTGGCGGGACACTTGTGGGAGCAGGTGCAGCTTTGCTTTACTCATGTGGTAATGTTCTGGATTCACCTGCCATTGAACCTCTCGGTGTTTTTAATGATCCCTGGACTGGTTATGGTGGATTAGGGGATTATGGATTATCAAACGGCAATATTGCATCAGTTAGAAAATCAGCGCATTTGATACGTGATGGGTTTACTCAAGAGATGATGGGTAAGGCTGTGAATACGGATGAAGAATATGACATGGTGATTATTGGAGGTGGATTTTCGGGTATTGGAGCCGCATATCAATTTTATAAAAAATATGGCAACTCAAAAAAGTGTCTTATTCTCGAAAATCATCCCGTGTTTGGAGGTGAAGCAAAGCGGAATGAGTTTGAAGTAGATGGATATAAATTGTTTGGCCCTCAGGCATCAAATGATTTTGGGACACCAAGAAAAGAAAGCGAAGACCTGATATCGGATATTTATAGAGACACTGGGCTTCCATTTAAGTTCAATTTTGTAGCACAAGACAAAAGAAAAACGAAAGTTAGAACTCCTTTAGAAAATTTCTACGGTATGTACTGGGAAGAAGAGAGATACGACACGGGGTATTTCTTAGGAGAAAACGCAGACAAGCCATGGATCATTAATCCAAGGAAGGATCGATTAGCGCAGTTGCCTTGGTCTGATGAATTCAAGGCGGAGTTAAACCGTGCTTTTGATGACAAAGAAGACTACCATACCGGTGAAGGTCTGGATCGGTGGCTGGATGGGATGTCATACAAAGATCTGTTGGAGAATGTGATGGGATTCAGCCCAAAAGTGACTGAGTATTTTGATCCGGTGCTGGCCGTTTCTATGGGTGGTGTAAGTGCAGATGTTTATTCAGCCTATTCTGCAAAATTGTTGGAAATGCCAGGAACCCAAGCTCGCTATATATATGATTCCAAACTTGATGATCATGGAGTAGGTGCTTACAGTTTTCCAGGTGGCAATGCTGGAATATTTAGGCACATAGTTAAATACCTGATTCCAGAAGGGATTAGAGGAGGTAAGTCATTCGAGGAGATTCTCTATAACCGGATCAATTTTGAAGCTTTGGATAGAAAAGAAAACCCAATTAGTATTCGCCTAAATGCCACGGCAATTGATGTTCGTCATGAAGGCTCTGCTGACAGTGCCGATTATGCAAATGTGTGCTATCAGCAGGATGGTGTGGTAAAAAAAATTAAAGCTAAAACTGTGGTAATGTCGATAGGTGGATGGGTAGCTCGCAATATTGTGGGAGACATGTCTGAGCCACTAGTGAAAGCATACAAGCAATTTCATCATTCACCTATTTTGGTGGCAAATGTTGCAGTACGAAACTGGCGTTTTCTTGATAAGCTTGGGATATCATCAGGTAGGTGGTTCGAAGGATTTGGTAATTTCTTCTCCATTCGAAGACCAATGGATACTGGAAAAATGAGCCAGCCCTTTGATCCTGAAAAGCCGGCAGTGATAACGTACTATGTCCCCTTCAATAATCCCGGGTATTCGATCCAAGAACAAGGTGCATTGGGGCGTGCAGAACTTCTAAGTAAATCCTATGCACAATATGAACAGGAGATTGTTGGACAGATGACTGGTATGTTTGCATCGGTTGGGTTTGATGCCAAACGTGATATTGCAGGTATAGTTCTAAACCGATGGGGGCATGCATATATTTCGCCTCAGCCAGGCTTTCATTTTGGGTTAAACGGTGAGGAGGCACCAAAAGAAATAGTGAAGAAAGGATTTGGGCGCATACAATTTGGACATTCCGAACTGAGCGGCTACATGTCACATACAAGAGCACTTCAAGAAGGAGCCAAGGCTGTCAACCGAATGGCTGAAAAATTAGGATAGTTACATATTTAATAACCGGCTTTAATGTATTTATTAGATATCGACTAATTCAAAAAGTTGTGCCCTTTACTTCTTTCTGGGCACTTTTTCTTTCATTTCTGATAGGTAATAAATTGTCCATGCGATGGTTACGGCATTTTTCATAATATCTTCTTCAGGCACATATTCTAGCAGGTCGATTTGTGTGTGACCGGTTGCGTAATTGGATGCATGATCTTGAATAAATTGAAAGGAAGGAATGTTGTAGTAGTCAAAAGTTTCATGATCAGTTGATAGCGTGTTTTCTATCGAAAGTGCCCAACTTTTGGAAGTAGCTAGAGAACTAAATATTTCATTAAAAACAGGTCTTGCAAATTCATTTTCTTGAAGATAAATGCCGCGTATGATTCCTACCCCATTGTCTAGATTTAGATAGGCGGTAACGTTTTTTGATTCTTTGTTAGGATCTTCATTTAAGTTCCCGAAATGTTCTTTCGCATAAGCAACTGATCCTATGAAGGCTTGTTCTTCGCCACCCCAAAGACCAACTCTTATTGTTCTTTTTGGGCGGAAACCAATTGCTTTTAGAATGCGTAAGGCCTCAACCAATACAATGCTGTTGGCTCCATTATCTGTGGCACCCGTACCAGCATGCCAGGAATCAAAATGAGCACCTATCATAACCGTTTCTGATTTTAGTTTGGGATCTGTTCCCGAGATTTCTCCAATGATATTGACATTGTTTTCAGGTTCATTGTAGAATTCAGTATCAAGATTAATTCTAATTTTTGGTTCAGATTTTAATTCGATCATTCTAAGTATTCTACCAAAATGTTCCGACATAATTGTAAAATAGGGAAGAGGCTTGTATGCATCATTCCAGTAGAGATATGTCCCATCAGAGCGCAACCCATTCAGCAAATTTGGTTTAGTTTTCAATACCGCTAATGCTCCCTCTTCATCAACAAACTGAAGAAATTTATGAATCTCCATATCCCAGGATTCCCAAGACTTCAACAATTCGGGTAATGGAGTTTGTTTATTCTTTGCTACTAACTGCTCATCCATAGCTTGTAACCTGTCCACTGTGAGTCCTGTTGAAGTTGATCGCTTCGGAAGTCCCAACTTTGGTTGCGATCCCATTAATATAATCTTCCCTCTGAGATTCCCACTGAATTGTTCTTTGATTAAATCCATGTCTCCAAATGTTGGGATGTGAACTATTTCACCTTCCACAATACCATCCGTACTTCGAGCCATTGCCAGTGGATAGGCATTGATGTGCATATAGTTGGGAGCAACCAACTCTACATTGAAACTATTAATGCTCCAGCCACGACAATTTTCACAATAGTTTTCTAAATGTGCATTTTCGATTCCTAAAGCCTCCATTTTATTTCGCATCCATTGAGCCGCTTTCAAATATTCACGAGAGCCTGTCAGACGCTGACCATATACGTCTACCAACTCACTTGATAATTTCAAAACTTGAGAGTTTTGATATCCTTCATTTTGAATTTTAGAAAGGATCTCTTCCGAATTACTAATTTGAGCATGGCTGATAAAAACAGACCCAATCAGAAAGGCTAGGAGAAAAATATGTTTGATTTTCATAGTTCAGAATAAATGTGAATTGATAGCACTAGAATAACGATTTTCTTTTGATCAATAATTGTTATTTCGTTCATTAAACGTTTGCTGACTAGGGGGATCCTTTTTTAGCAGGGCTGTTCATTTCGAGAATTGATGATTTGCTAAGATTATAAAAATTATGATTTGAACTATCCTGTACTTCCTTTGGCTAGCGAAGGGATTGGGGAAAACTACTAATTGTAAAAACAGCAATGTACAGGACACGTGATAAGTCTAATGTTGTGACATTTGTATCCATTATTTTGACTAATATTCAATATTAATACATTCCTTAATTATTGGGTTGCCATGATAAAACATGAATTCAAACTATTTGTCGGATTGCTATTCCTTCTGATCCTACTAAATAATAGAGCGAATGGGCAAGACAATACGGTAGGAACAATTATCAAGACAGGTGATGCTTACAATAGCTATACCCTATTCTCACCTGGAGGAAATAAGGTTGTGTATTTGATTGACAATTACGGTCGAATAGTTCATCAATGGGAGACCGAATATTATCCAGGAATGGCTGTTTATCTGATGGAAGATGGGAGTTTATTTAGGGCTGGGAAAGTTCCGAATGTTAAAATACCTGGAGGAGGGGCTGGTGGCAATGTGATAAAATATAGCTGGTCAGGAGATGTCATATGGAAGTATACAATATCCGATGATTTTTCAAGATCTCATCATGATTTTGAAGTGTTGCCTAATGGAAATATTTTGATGCTGATATGGGAAAGATATGAGCTGGAAGAGGCTTTGGCTAAGGGAAGAAATCCTGATAAATTAACTGGAGAAAAATTATTGGTTGAAGCAATTTTAGAAATTGAGCCTTTAAGTTATTCGACTGGAAATGTTGTTTGGGAATGGCATGCATGGGATCATTTAGTGCAAGATTTTGATGAAACAAATGAAGAAACCTGGGGAGTGGTTGCGGATAATCCGGGGAGAATAAATCTGAACTACACTAATCATGATCGGGATGGATATGACTGGCAACATGCTAACTCAATAAGTTACAATGCAGAATTAGATCAGATCATGCTTAGTGTAAAGAATTTTGATGAAATATGGATCATTGATCATAGCACGACTACACAGGAGGCAAGTGGGGAGAAGGGAGATTTGATATTTCGCTGGGGAAATCCAATAACCTACGGAGCGGGTACAGTTGAGGACCAAATGTTATTTGCACAGCATGATGCGAAATGGATTGTTTCAGGATTACCAGATGAAGGAAAAATCTTGATTTTCAACAATGGTCGGTATCGTCCTGGTGATGATTATACTTCTGTTGTAAAAATCGAGCCAACAATTGGAGAAGATGGTATATATGAAAGGAGTATTGAAAATAGATATTTGCCAGTAACCTATGATTATGAATTTAAGGCAGAAGAACCAACGGATTTTTTTGCATATTATATTTCTGGAGCTCAACAACTCCCGAATGGGCATATATTAATTTGTGATGGCACGCATGGTAATTTCTTTGAGATTGATGAAAATGAAGAAGAAGTATGGAGATATATTAATCCAATTATTCTTGGTGGGTTTGTAGCTGAACAAGGACAGGAACCTGTTGATTCTCGTGGAGGGCCAAACAATCCAGTTTTTAGGGCCACCAAATATTCGAAAGATTATGCAGCTTTCGTTGGTAGGGATTTAACTCCTGGGGCATTTATTGAATTAAATGGAATTTTATTAAGTAGTAAATTATCTCCAACTTCAACTAATGTATTCCCCAATCCAACTCAAGGAGTAATGAACGTCCGAAGTGATTCACAGATCAATCGGATACAATTATTGAATATGAAAGGTCAGATTGTTTTTGATAAGAAGTTTCATTCTAGGACTGTTGAAATTTTGTTTGATAGATTACCTAAGGGCATTTATCAGATGCTATTAAATCAAGAGCCTGTGAGTAAAATTCTATTGAATCGTTAGCGAGTTCTTTCATGGTGCAATTGCTTGGCTAGAATTGAAAACGTGACAATCTTCTTAATCACTGAAAATTTTCGGTTCTTTTATATTGCATCTAATAGCAAGACTTTTGAGTATATTTTTACGAAGAATAGTAAAGACTGTTTTATACAATGTTTTACCTTTTTGTCGGAAGTAGTTGAATGTCAGCATTTAAAATAGTTCCCTACGGACGACAGCATAAACCCTGACAGCTTTGCCTGTCAGGGTTTTTTAGTTCACCTAACGAGAGCAGTCATGTGTGTGTCGCTCGCACTAAATTGTTACCTGATACCACAAGACATAGTCAAGCAGATATTATAAATACCCTCAAAAATGTAGCTTCAGCAAAATCTACAAGTTGTTTGAATTGATAAATTAGCCAAAATGATGGATATCCCAAACCGAGTTTCACTCGATTTACTTGCTATGGATAAAATGATTACCCGTAGCTCAACCATTCATATAATTAAGATGATGGAAGTTTTTTTTATTTGCCATATTTACGGTCTCAAAATAAAGTAATAGACTAAATAACTAAAACTATGAAGCATATTACCAGTGTTCTAGCACTTGTCATTTGTACAGTTGCTGTAGCACAAACTAAACTAATCGAAAAAGTGACCAAGAAGGGTGATGAGATCGTCATCCCTTATGAGAAGTACGAATTGGAGAATGGATTGACCCTAATCATTCATGAGGATAATTCGGACCCTCTAGTTCATGTGGATGTCACATATCATGTAGGATCAGCTCGAGAAGAAATCAATAAATCTGGATTCGCTCATTTCTTTGAACATATGCAGTTCCAGGGTTCTGAAAATGTAGCTGATGAAGAGCATTTTAAAATTGTGACAGAATCAGGAGGAACATTAAATGGGTCTACCAATGGTGATCGTACTAATTACTTTGAAACTGCTCCGAGCAATCAATTGGAGACAATGCTCTGGTTGGAGGCCGATCGCATGGGTTTTTTCTTGGATGCAGTGACCCAAGAGAAATTTGAAATTCAACGCTCTACTGTGAAAAACGAAAAGGGTCAGAATTACGATAATAGACCATATGGTAGAGGCCGAGAAATAAATGCTGGTGCTTTATACCCATATGGCCATCCATATTCGTGGCTCACCATTGGAAGATTAGAAGATCTGGACAGAGCCAATGTGAATGATCTTAAGAATTTCTTTCTTCGATGGTATGGACCAAATAATGCCACCCTTACAGTTGGTGGAGATGTGAATGCAAAAGATGTAATAGCTAAAGTTGAAAAATATTTTGGGTCTATTCCAATGGGACCAAAGGTTGAGCCAATGAAGTTGGAAGTCCCAGTTTTGGATGGGGACAGATATGTCTCATATGTTGATGGCAATATTCGATTTCCTCTTCTGCAGTTTACTTTCCCAACCGCCCCAAGATTTCATCCCGATGAGGCTCCCTTGGATTGTTTGTTTGAAATACTCGGATCCGGAAAAAGTTCTTACTTCTATAAGAAATTCGTTTTGTCTCAAAAGGCCATTTTTGCATCCGCAAACCATCCTGCCAGCGAATTGTCTGGTCAATTTATGCTATCGGTCTATCCCTTTCCTGGTAATTCCTTAGCAGATTTCGAAACAGAAATGAGAAATATCATTGAGGAGTTTTCAAAAGAGGGAGTGTCAGATGATGACATCACCAAATTCAAAGCTAACAATGAGTCAAGAATAATTAATGGGCTTGCGAGTGTTAGTGGCAAAGTAGCGCAGTTGGCTTCATTTGAAACTTTTATGGGTGATCCAAATAGTATCAAATATGAATTAGATAGATACTTGAATTTGACCAAAGAGGATGTTATGAGGGTTTTCAATACCTATATAAAAGGGAAACCGGCTGTCATTCTAAGTGTACTTCCTAATGAAGAAACGGCCACTGCACAACCAGACAATTATGAAATACCTACAAAGGGAAAAAATAATTTCCCTACTACAGATTATTCTGGTTTGGTTTATAATCGACCTGTAAAGGATGATTTTGATAGGAGTCAAAGGCCTCCTCTAGGTGATAATCCTGTAATTAGAGTTCCGGAATTTTGGAAGAAAAAATTGGATAATGGACTCAAAGTTATTGGAACAGTTACTGATGAAATCCCTGTTGTAGCGTTACAATTGACTATCAATGGAGGCCATAAGATGGATGCATATGACCCCACTAAATCTGGCCTTGCTTCGCTTACAGCTAGTATGATGAATGAATCAACTGAGAATTTCACATCAGAGGAAATTCAAGAAGAGCTTCGAAAATTAGGAAGTAACATAAATGTACGCGGGGGAAATACGTCTACAACGATAACGATAAGTTCGCTCACGAGAAATTTAGGTAAGACCCTTGAGTTAGCGGATGAAATTCTAAAGAAACCAGCATTTAACGAAGAAGATTTCAACCGTTTAAAAAATCAACAACTTGAAGGAATTAAAGCTTCAAGAAAGGATCCAGCACGGATTGCCAATCTGGTATTCAGTCGGTTGATGTACGGTGATGAGCATATTTTCTCAGTTCCGAATGCCGGAATTGAAGAAACGGTTGATAACATTAC
The DNA here is from genome assembly GCA_024232835.1 of Cytophagales bacterium. Lineage (GTDB taxonomy): Bacteria > Bacteroidota > Bacteroidia > Cytophagales > Cyclobacteriaceae > JAAEPI01. Next base: position 7,691 of record JAAEPI010001023.1, on the reverse strand, counting down.
TTTGGATGATGTTAAGAATTTTTATTCTAGTTATTATTCTCCATCAGTATCTGAATTGGTCGTAGTTGGCGATATTTCCGAAAATGAAATGGATGGGCAACTTGAGTTTTTGAAATCATGGAACGTTGTTAATGTAAAAATCCCTGAGCTTCCTTCAGCTAAAGCGTCCGATGAAACCAGCGTGTATCTGGTTGACAAAGTTGAAGCTCCTCAATCAGAAATAAGAATTGGATACATCTCGGATATGGAGTATGATGCAACCGGCGATTATTACAAATCCAATTTGATGAATTTCCCTCTAGGAGGCGCTTTTAATAGTCGTATTAATTTAAATCTACGCGAAGACAAGGGGTGGACGTATGGTGCCAGAGCTTTTTTCAACAGCAATGATGAGGCCGGTCCATATATGGCCTCCGCTGGAGTTAAAGCAACGGCTACTGATAGTTCTGTGGTTGAGATTATGAAAGAGATCAAGAATTATCGAGAAGGAGGAATTACAGACGAGGAGCTCAAATTTATGCGAAATTCTATTGGACAAAGAGACGCAAGAAGTTATGAAACACCGAACCAGAAGGCTAGATTCTTAAGAAGAATGAATCACTACAATTTGGATAAGTCTTTTGTTGATGAACAGAATAAAATCATTGATACGATAACAAAAGAAGAGCTTAATGGGTTGGCTAAAAAGTATCTTCAGGATGAAAATTTGTACATCCTGGTAGTTGGAGATGGAGCCACCAATCGGCAGAAGCTTGAAAAACTAGGATATGGTATTGTTGATCTCAACGAAAAAGGAGACGTGATTAATGATCAGAAAATTAATGTCAAGAAATAGGTAAACAATTCATACTGTCAAAAAGCTGAGCATATGCTCAGCTTTTTTTGTGCTACAAGCGCTTTATTAGTAATCATTCTGTTCAGACTCTTTCCTGTTTTTCCGCGCTTTTTCAAAAGTGGTTCCCTATTGGGCTGATTGGCCGATTATTTTTAGAAATGGGTGTTGCAGGTCTATTTTTTTGCTTGTATTTACGAAAGTTGCAGAACCGCTCAGGAACTATCTCTGTACAGATCATTTCTAAATCATCGGGGAAATATAAAGTTGTTAAGCCTATTGGCTGTGGGCACTGCGAACTACAGATAGAAAAACTACCCTTTTTAGGGAAACAGGAAATTGAGAGATTATCCGGACAGCAGAAATTGTTTGTCTCGGAGCATGACACGGTTGTGGAGGATGTTTTTTCTGCCTTGAGTAATATACAATGAGAATTTAATCCAAAAATAATTCTTCACTGTCATTTCTATTGAATTCTATCCTTGAGATCGAGAAGGACAATCATTGTATCAATCTTATCCTCTATTCTGTATGCCCCCGTAATCACAAGTGACTCACGAAATTTAATTCGATACATCCGGTCAAGATAGAACTCAAGTGAACCACCCTTCAGATTGCCCTTCCTATAAGCAGTATAAAATGTCTCGAAATGCTTGAGCCTTGATTCATATAATGAAGAATGATGAACCACCATAAATGGGGTATGCGCCGCACTACTACCAACTGAATCAATATTTGGATGTCCGAATTTTTCGAATATGCTTTCAACTCTTACTAGGTTATCTACATCTATTTTACGGATCATATACCAGATGTCATTATACTCATCAGAATCCGGACCAAAATCTTGAACAATCGTAGTTTCAAGGTTTCTGTACTTCTGATCTAATTCTGAAATTTACTCCAAATAGGCTCTGAGCTGGTCTGAATTATTAATCTGACTGACTTCTAAGTTTATTTGATTTGCAAATTCTTCTGTCGGTTCGTAAAACCTTTCATTACCTACACAAGAGAAAATGAAAAAACATAAGAGTAATAATGAGATACGATTCATTGTCCACAAAATAATAATCTTTAAAATACCTCAAGAGAAAAAATACAGGCTTTGTGTAATTTCCTGCCGGTTAAATTTATTTCTCCTATTCCTTAATCCCCTCTAAATCCAACAAGAACGCATATTGCAATGCGGTTGTGCGATATTTTTTGAATCTCCCTGATGCACCACCATGTCCCGCTTCCATATCACAGTCCATGATTAGGACGTTGTTGTCAGTTTTCATGTCTCGTAACTTGGCAACCCACTTGGCAGGCTCCCAGTATTGTACTTGTGAATCGAACAATCCAGTTGTCACTAGCATATTGGTGTATTCCTTAGCTTCAACCTGATCGTATGGAGAATAGGAAAGCATGTATTCATATGAATCTTTGTCCTTTGGATTTCCCCACTCATCGAATTCACCTGTTGTAAGTGGAATATTTTCATCGAGCATAGTATTTACAACATCAACAAATGGAACGGCTGCCAGTACACCATTGAAAAGTTCTGGATTCATATTATAAATGGCTCCCATCAATAGTCCGCCTGCACTTCCTCCTTGTGCATAAAGATGTTCTGTCGACGTGTACTTTTCATCAATCAAGTACCTCGCGCAATCCACAAAGTCATTGAAAGTATTTTGCTTCTTGAACATCTTCCCATCTTCGTACCATTGGCGTCCCATCATTTGGCCACCTCTGATGTGCGCCACAGCAAAACCAAATCCACGATCCAGAAGACTGAGTCTTGTAGAACTAAAGTAGGCATCAATAGTATTTCCGTATGAACCGTAGGCATATAGTAGGAGCGGTTCTTGGGCGTTTTTTTCAAAGCCTTTTTTGTACACTACAGAAATCGGTACTTTCACACCATCTCTGGCAGTTGCCCAAATTCGCTCAGTGTAGTAATCTTCAGGATTGTGACCTCCGACAACTTCCGTTTGTTTTTTCAACTCACGCTCCTTTGTGTTCATGTTATAATCATAGGTAGAATTTGGAGTGGTCATAGACTGATAGCCAAATCTCAGCACATCGGTATCAAACTCCACATTGGTGGTTGTATATGCAGTATAAGCTGACTCGTCAAATTCCATATAGTGCTCCTTTCCAGTCTTTTGATTTATAATTCGGAGATTGATCAAACCGGATTTGCGCTCATCAACGACCATATGATTTTTAAATAAATCAATACCCTCTAACAATACATCGTCTCTATGTGCGATCACTTCTTTCCAATTGGCTTGATCTGTAGCATCAGCAGGTGTTTCCATAAGCCTGAAGTTCTGTGCATCCCAATTGGTTAGGATGTAAAATTTATCCTCAAAGTGGGCGATGCTGTATTCGTGCTTTTCACCTCTGGGGATGAATTGCCTGAATTCACCAGTAGGGTTGTCAGCATCCAATACGTGATAATCGCTGACCAAAGTACTGCTATTGTAAATGATAATAAATTTGTCAGATTTGGAGTTATAAACCCCGATGTAATAACTAGGGTCTTTTTCTTCATAGACCAAAACGTCCTCATCAATAGGAGTTCCCAGTTTATGTCGCCAGATTTTTTCTGAAAGAAGTGAAACGGTATTTTTGGTTGTATAGAAATAGTACTGACCGTCATTTGACCAAGCTCCATGTCCTGATGTGTTGGGTATTTCATCGTCTAAGAATCGTCCGGTATCCAGATCCTTAAAACGTAGCGAATAGATTCGTCTACTTAGCGTATCCTCACCAAATACCACCATGTCGTTATTTGGACTTACATTGAGCCCGGATGCTGAGTAGTATCCAAAACCTTCTGCCATTCCATTCACATTGAGAATTATCTGCTCATCCGCTTCTAAGGACTCCTTCTTTCTCGCATATATGGGATACTCTTTACCTTCTTCATATCGCGAATAATACCAGTAGCCTTTTAGGAAATAGGGAACGGACTCGTCTGTCTTTTTAATACGTCCGACAATTTCATCATAGAGTTTTGTCTGGAAATCTTCGGTAGTCTTCATCATCTCAGATTTGTACTCATTTTCCGCATTGAGGTAGTTAAGCACTTTCAGAGTTTGTTCATCGGGATTCTGAGCTATTTTTTGCTCATCAGTTAGACGCATCCAAAAATATGGATCGATTCGCGTGTCTCCATGAATGGTCATCACGGAATCTTTTTTCTCGGCTATTGGTGGTTTCAAAGTAGTTGTGTTTTCGTTAATGGAATTTGTGCATGCACTAAAGAATGTAGTTACAAGAAGTAGCTGTAGTGATTTGCTAATTTTTTTCATTTTAATGGTTTTTAGTTTAACTAAACTATTGAATCAATATCAAAAATTGGAATTAAATAGGAAGGATAGTAGAATAGATTATTTCAAGTACTTCACAATTTCACCAACTGGCGGTCTGTTTTTATAATTCAAGTCAAAAAAAACTTTAGTGATTCTCCCATCCATGCCAATGATGTAAGTGGCTGGAATGGGAAGATAGGGCTTGTCGTCTCCATTATTAGTTGCAATGTCGGCACCAAACAGGTTGTTGATTTTGGCAGAGTACTTATCCGTAACCAAGAACCGTACTTTATATTGATCCATGATGGAGTAGTCAGTATCGGTCAACACTGAAAAACTTATTTTACCCTTATTGACGGTCTTCTCTACCCCATCATTTTGCTCTGGAGTAATTGCTATGACTGATGATCCTTTTTCTAAAATCAAATTTATGTCCTCTTGAAATTTACTGAGGTACCGATTACACACAGGACACCAATAGCCTCGATAGAAGATAAGAACCACGGAACCTTTTTTGAGCTGCTCACTTAATTGTATGTTAGTGCCATTTTGATCTGTACCTGAGAAGTTAGGAGCCATTGTTCCCTCAGTAAGCCCCTCAGGAATTTTGCCATTTCTGGTGATGCCGAATCCCGGAGATTGAGCAGACACCATCAGACTGAATAGTATGAATGAAAGAGGTAATAAGTTCTTCACTATCACAGGCAAACTGATTTCATTAATATAGCTATTTACTAAACATTTCACTAACCACACTGTCCCTGCTTCCAGGGGTATATTTATAAAAGCCCTCTCCCGACTTAGCACCAAGATAACCAGCGGTAACCATATTCACAAGTAGGGGGCAGGGGGCATATTTTGGATTACCGAATCCTTCATAAAGCACGTGCATTATGGAGAGACAAACATCCAACCCAATAAAATCAGCTAATTGAAGAGGCCCCATTGGATGAGCCATGCCGAGTTTCATTACAGTATCTATTTCCTCAACTCCAGCCACTCCTTCATGCAAGGTGATGATCGCTTCGTTGATCATTGGCATCAAGATTCTATTTGCAACAAAGCCCGGGTAGTCATTTACTTCTACAGGAACTTTACCAAGTTTTTGACTCATCTCCATTACTGCCGTTGTAGTGGCGTCAGACGTAGCATAGCCACGAATCACTTCTATCAGCTTCATGACCGGCACAGGATTCATAAAATGCATTCCTATAACCTTATCTGGTCGCTTGGTCGTGGCTGCAATTTGTGTTAGAGAAATTGATGAGGTGTTGGTTGCTAATATTGCACCTTGGGGCGCATGCGCATCCATGGTCTCAAATATCTTCTTTTTGATCTCAAAGTTTTCTGTCGCCGCTTCCACTACTAAATCAGCATTCTTCACACCTTCTTCGGTAGAAGTGAAAGTGGTGATCCTGCCAAGAGTTTCCTCTTTATCTACTTCCGTTATTTTTTCTTTCTTGACCTGACGATCAAGGTTTTTGGCGATAGTGGCTAGCGCTCTTTCAAGACTTGCAGGATCAATATCAATAAGAGCAACTTGATGCCCGCCTTGGGCAAATACATGGGCGATTCCATTGCCCATTGTACCTGATCCGATGATTGTGATGTTGTTCATTTTGTTTGGTTAATTAATGGTTAGAAAGTCATTTCGACCAGAGGGAGAAATCTCCTGACTAGGGGGGAGGCTTCTTGCTGTTACGCTTCCCTCGAAATGACGGTCAGAAGTTTAGCCGTTACGATTCACACAATTCAAATCCTCAAAAGCATCCTTGAGGCGAGTGACAAAAGACTGTTCCCCAGCTCTCTGCCATGCTCGTGGATCATAGAATTTCTTATTAGGTTTTTCATCTCCATCAGGATTTCCAATTTGTCCTTGCAGATAGTCCTTTTTATCCTCATAATATGCTCTTACTCCATCCCAGTAGGCCCATTGCATGTCTGTGTCGATGTTCATCTTGATTGCGCCATAGCTAATGGCTTCTCTGATTTCATCTCTAGAAGAGCCAGATCCACCGTGAAAAACAAAGTTGACAGGATTTGATCCAGTTCCACATTTTTCTTGAATATGCTCCTGAGAATTCTTCAAAATTTTTGGCGTGAGTTGCACATTGCCCGGCTTATATACGCCATGTACATTTCCAAAAGAAGCTGCAATTGTAAAATTGTCACTTACTTTCCTTAATCTTTCATAGGCATAAGATACCTCATCAGGTTGTGTATAAAGTAGCGCATTATCGACATTTGTATTGTCCACGCCATCTTCCTCGCCTCCGGTAACTCCAAGTTCAATTTCTAATGTCATCCCCATTTTGGCCATTCGTTTGAAATACCCGACTGACGTATCCATGTTTTCTTCGATTGGCTCTTCGGACAGATCAAGCATGTGCGAAGAATAGAGCGGCTTACCGGTTTTTTCAAAATGTTTTTCCCCTGCATCCAGCAATCCGTCGATCCAAGGTAAGAGCTTTCTTGCTGCATGATCCGTGTGTAAAATCACTGTTACTCCATAAGCTTCTGCCATCGCATGTACATGATGAGCACCTGACACGCCTCCGGCGATTGCACCAGCTTGACCCTCATTTCCTAGTCCTTTTCCAGCAAAGAAGGCGGCTCCTCCATTGGAGTATTGAATCATTACGGGTGAGTTCACTTCACGAGCTGTCTCAATTACTGCATTGACCGAATTGGTGCCAATAACATTGACTGCTGGCAGTGCAAATTGATTTTCGTTAGCGTAGTTAAGTAGATAGGTAACTTCTTGTCCTGTAAGTACTCCCGGTCGGAATTGCATGGGTCTGATTTTTTGAAATGTGGATGATTATTTGCGACCGCAAATATAGTGAAAGGGGAGTCGGATGGCTCTAATTAATCCCCATAAAATCAATGGGAATCCATATGATAATCATACTCTCCAGCAGCTATGCGAAGGTCTAGTTGATTTTCTCGAGGAGGAATCAAGCAAGTGGCATAATCGGTAAAAGCACATGGAGGATTGTATGCTAGATTAAAATTCAAATCGACCTTTTCACCAGTTGCAGCTTTTGTAGCATACAAATATCTTCCACTTCCGTAGGTCTCAATTGCACTAGTACCATCTGAGAAAATGATAAAAAACTCGTCTCCAGCATCCAAGGGCTCAAGAGTGTAGGTGCTACCTGCGATTTCAAAACGCAATTGCCCATTTATGTTCAACTCGAACTCATGCCCAATGACATTGACAATCTTAAGAATTTTGGATTCCGAGTATGGAATGAAATCTGCCTTTACTGAAAATTCATGGTTGTAGTCAAAATACTTGATGTCAATAACGCTCTTGAGCATGGGGTGCTCTAAATTTTTAAGTCGGATACCAATATCGTTACCTCGTTCGATAATGTACCATCGATACGCATCGAATTCTAATATTTTGGTGGTACTCGAATCTTGATTAAAAACTACTGACATCCGAGTAAAATCAGATTCACCGTAAAAGGGTTGATTCTGATCAATCTAGGGAGGTTTTCCTAAGTTCTCAAAACCACCCCCCTCTATTTGTCTGAACATATCGAGTT
>JAAEPI010001022.1 GCA_024232835.1 Cytophagales bacterium | reverse complement strand
TGGGAAAGAATATCCAAAGCTTTGCAGTTTTTGATGGAGCTTCGTATGTTTAAAGCTTGAAATGTTGGTGTCTGACTGACACAATACAACCTTTGTGGCACCATGATGGAATGCAGAAAATTGGCAGGGAAGGACTTAACACGTTCTAGAACTGCCATCTATGGACTTATTACATAGCATCTGACTTTTGGCACATTGAAAACTAACTGTTTCTTTGGTATTTGGCGCTATTCCCGGTTCTTATTTCACCTATGTAAGAGGATGGCCATGCCTGACCATAGATCATGATTACCAACTTCATCAACTATTTCATCCACATGAAATCAAGCAATTTTAGAGACATACCAGCCTCCTTTATCAGAGTCATCTTATTCTAATCACAGGAACTGTTATTCCACAGTAGAATGGTTTCTACAGATTCTGCTAATAAATTTTGACGAGTTCAATAGATGCCTTCCGTTTTCTCAATCTTCGCTCGTTCACTGTCACCCATGCCACATCAATTGCTCCCCCACACTGCAGGAGTCACTACAAATTCATGTTAAAATCTGAAGATCCTCGCGTGGCATAGTGAGAGGTTATGACCACCAACCTTACACCCCAATCATCATTGTTTATAACCTACTTTTATGGTTTCGCTTAGAAAATTAACCGTAGAACCATTGCTTAGCATGTGGACCAATCTACCTCACTACGCGACTT
>JAAEPI010001021.1 GCA_024232835.1 Cytophagales bacterium | reverse complement strand
TTATTATGTGACAGCCACTGAATTGTTAGTCCATAACAAGAACATTGTTGAGATTGAGTATGAGGAAAATGAAGCAGTAGAAAAAGAGGATCAACCTAAAGCCGAGCAAGAATGATTGCCTTTTACCACAAGGTATTTTATCACCTTTATAAATTAGCAATTAATACTGGGGAGAAGTCGGCTCCACTTACATCGGCAATGCCTACCATTACTTTTCTCCAGTTTTGTAACTTAATGTGTATAGATATTTTACTTGAAATGATAGGTTTTTCCCCATTTAGCTTTATGGATAATGACCCAAACTCCGTTTATTATGTCGTAGGATTATTGATTGGTGGATTAGTTGCGAATTATCTCTACTTTACCTCAGAAGGTCGCTACAAAGCCATAGCCAAAGAGTTCGAAAAAAAACCACTGTCAGAGCGAAAGAAAGGGGCAAGAATCACTTTGATTTATGCATTGGTTTCGATAGCGCTGATATTTATATTAGCTCCCTTGCGGGTGATGTGAATAATGACCATTGTTTTGAACGCAAGTGTTTTCCACTTGTGCTCTCTAAAAAGAAGAATCTAAACACGCTCAGAAAATTATCAGAGGAGCAGGAAGGACTGTTATTGTAGTTTCAATTGGTTCTGATGTTGTTATGGGAGTGATAAATTTAACCGAAGGGAAAACTGATCAAGCTAAAAGTGATTTTGCTTGGGCAGCCCATGGTTTGGGAGCAGCGGCTATGGGACCTGTTGGAATTGTTTATCTAGGGCTAATGATGTATGCTGATAGCCAACCACAGGGGCCAATTGGTGATAAGGTAAATGGAAGTTTTATGGAGAGTGACAATACAAGGGTATATTCCCACGCTAGTCCGAGCTTATCCGCATCGCTAGTTCGAGCTTGTAGCTCGGACTTTAAAGAAAAGAGAAAGAAGAAACAACTAACCCCAAATCTTGAAGCCCTTCCTTACCATATCCCTGCTACTGCTTTGCTTTAAAAAATAG
>JAAEPI010001020.1 GCA_024232835.1 Cytophagales bacterium | reverse complement strand
TTTCCAGTTTACTTCGCATACTTAGTCCACTTCGAAAGGTATAAAGGTCTTGTTTCTTTTGGCTTGAACTTTTACCCTTGAGCTGGGTATCCCCTGCCCATTCATCCAGTCTTTGTATTCAATTTCCTGGAGATAATCCTGCGCCGAAGGAATAAAATTATGTCCATAATCTTCCAATATATGATCTTCTCCAATCGTCCTGACACTAACTCCTTTGCCTTCAGAATTTGTTACAGTCGTTCCGAGTACACGCTCTAATATCGAGTTTAGGAACCAGCTATTGTGTGTCAATGCCCTATGCCGATTATCAGGGAACACGCTTTTGCTGCTGTCCATAAACTCATGAATCTCCAGATAGTCCTCAGGCTTGCCACCATATTTTTGAGCGCTTGACTTTGCATGATAAATTGGTTTTGCCATGTTGATTTGTGTTAGTTGTATGATAAAAATACTACAAATTGAAGAGTGAAATCGCTGTATAGAAAAATTGCCTTATTCCTTAGGGTCTGCTGCAAAAGTCTCAGGTGCATTAGATACGAACGGGCGAAGCGAAGATGTATTGGCATACTTCGAGTTGAAGCTCGTGAAGTACCATGCCCATGGCTTGGCAGGGATGATGTGCCTGAGGCTAACATGAAAAATGCCGAAGGCTTATTTCAAAGTGCATGAAAAGTCATCAAATACTCTTGAAATGTATGCACTTCAATGCTTGAAACAGCTATCCCATTCTTTGATAATCAATTTGTTAAGTGTTTTTCAGCAGACCCTACTTAATCAACTACTACGATGACAAATGGATGCTGTAGGCGAATAGGTGGAAGTATTATATGTGAATCACAGGGAGTAGTACAAATCAATCTTGATCAGCTATCAGCTAAGGACGGAAACACAGGAGAATGGGTTGATGGGGTAATGTGTAGGCTAAACTGTATTTCAACATGCTTGGTTAACTTAATTCTAGTTCATCAACAATTTTGTATAATTCATTGTTTTCCCTTTCGATCCTTTTTGCGAGGGCATTAAAAATCCCATTTGTTTGTTCAATAAAAGTGGCAGGATCGTTTTGAATTTTTGACGGATTTGACCACTGATCCTTATAAGAATTAACGGCTATTCCAATATCTCCCATTTCATCAATGTATTTTTTTGCTGTAGATCTAACTTGCTCATCAGCATGACTTAGCAGGTTTGGATAAAGTGATTTATCTTCCATAGCTAAATGGATAGATAGTTTACCTAAAAATTTTGACAATAATTTCCTAACTTCTTGGGCACTATTTGAAATAGTGTTGATATCTAAATACGGTAATATTTCGTTTACAATATTTAGTAAATCATCATGGTGCTCCCGATATTTCTTAGTAAAACTCATAGCTGTTCATTTTGAATTTTTATACCATAAAAGTTACATTATTTTTATTGTTTTTCGTTCTTCACAATGATTTAAAATTTTATAGCCAGTTTAGTGTAATATCCGTTTCTCGTGCTCCGGTTGTTATAACTAGGAGGCCATTCAGATGTCAAATAAATGTGGTTGGTGACAATACTTATAACAGTTAAAACCGAACAGAGTAGAATGGGTTGATGGGGTAGATTGCTGGTTGGTTATTTATTCATACTCAAATAAACTTCTGATCTGATTCAGCAACCTTTTCTGCCTTTTCGTATCTTTCAGCAATGGGTTTTGTATTTGTCCTCGGAGTAGTGCAGGCATTCTTTATTGAGTTTATCCTACTCAATAAGAAGAATAAAAATTTGTCGGATAGGATTCTGGCAGTTTGGATGTTCATTATCGGGTTGCATCTTTTCCTGTTTTACCTTCATTATGCAGAATTTATTGTCAACTACCCCCATCTATTAGGTTTAGGTCTGCCTTTCCCTTTGCTACACGGGCCGCTCCTTCTGCTATATGTGAATTCCCTCATTGATCCGCAAAAGCGATTTTATAAGCGGAATTATCTTCACTTTATTCCGTTTTTGTTCTGCTATGCATTGTTGACACCTTGGTTGATGCTCTCAGTAGACGACTTACAATCACATATCGATTTGGCGGAAACGAATGTGATTACTCCAGTCTACTTGATGATCATTTTGGCAATGACTGTCTCAACTGGGGTGATCTACGTGACCTGGGCACTACTTCAGCTGAGGAAACATCAAAAAAATCTAGGAAATAATTTCTCCTATAGAGAAAGTGTAGATCTCAAGTGGTTACGAAACCTTATCCTGGGAATGGGAATAATATGGGTGGTGGTCATTATTTCAAATTTTACCTTATTCGTGAATGATGACTCAAGTGGTGATGTGATGATCTATACCACAGTAACGATTTTCGTTTTTTTCATTGGCTATTTCGGTATTCGGCAAGGAAATGTTTTTTCAGACAATACCCATGAGCTTAGAGAGAACTTTGTTGAGGCCACACGAGTAAAATATGAAAAGTCCAGTCTTAAAAAGGATAAAGGACAAGAATATCTCAAAGCGTTGGAAGCGTACATGATAGATAAAAAACCATTTCTGGAAAGTAAAATCACACTACCCCAATTGGCGGATCGTCTGGATATCCAACCCAACAATCTATCGCAGGTGATAAATGAGAACCTGGGGAAGAATTTCTATGATTTTATCAATGAATATCGGGTAGAAGAATTCAAGCGAAGAATCACGTCAGATGAAGGGAAGAATATCACCTTACTTGGATTGGCTTATGACAGTGGTTTCAGCTCTAAATCCACATTCAACGAGGTTTTTAAAAGAGTGACAGGACAGACACCATCAGGTTTTTATAAACAACACCTAGAATCCTAATACGTCCGATCCTTCATTTTCGGACACATTCAACGTCCAGACCTTCATTCTCGAGCGATTGAAACTCGTAAGCACATCTACTTTGCTCAAAATTTAAAATAGTTGGAAATGAGGAAAATGATTTTATACGCAGTAATCTCTGCACTGAGTACTACAGCGGTCGTCTCACAGGAGATGACCCAGACAGTGAGAGGTACGATCGTAGATGAAGTTACAGAGTATCCCCTAATCGGGGCTACCATAAAAATTATTGGTAGTGATCCCCTAATCGGTGCTGTAGGCGATTTTGACGGGAATTTCAGAATTGAGAACGTACCTGCAGGAAGGCATACCTTTCAGATTGCGTTTATTGGATATGAGGAAGTAGTACTTTCGGATATTCTCGTGCACACAGGTAAGTCCACATCTCTGAATATCAGAATGCAGGAGTCCATGTTAGCGATGGAACAAGTAGTAGTGGTTGGTACCCGACCAAAGGATCTTCCAATCAATGAGATGGCGTCAGTTAGTGCCAGATCATTTTCTGTAGAGGAAACTCGCAGATATGCGGGAGGTCTTGATGATCCAGGCAGAATGGTTAGCGCATTTGCTGGAGTTACTTCTACATCGTTGGGAGAAAATGCGATCATTATTCGTGGCAATGCACCAAAAGGTGTGCAGTACCGAATGGAAGGAATCGAAATACCCAACCCAAGTCACTTCGGTGGTGCAACAGTTTCAGGTGGTGGATTTGTGACACTATTGAGTAATCAGGTGTTGGCCAATTCGGATTTTCTTACAGGAGCCTTTCCTTCAGAATATGGGAATGCACTTTCGGGTGTTTTTGATATGAACTTGCGTACTGGAAATCGGGATGAAGCCGAGCATACCTTTCAAGCTGGATTGTTGGGCTTGGATATCGCTTCTGAGGGTCCTTTTAAAAAGGGAGGTACTTCTTCGTACTTGTTCAATTACCGATATTCGACTTTAGGGCTTATTGAGCCTGTCCTTCCGGATGAAGCAAATTCAATCAGATATCAGGATCTTTCCTATAAATTGAATTTTCCAACTGAGAAAGCTGGGGAATTTTCAGTCTGGGGAATTGGAGGCAAGGATTATGGTCGTAAGAATGAGGAACCATTGACCGATCCGTCAAAATGGGAAAATGAAGACCACCGTCAGGATTATGAGTACGGTTTCTTCGTTGGTGCAACGGGTCTACGTCATAAGATCAACTTTGGAGAGAAATCCATGCTGCAAACAAATATTGTGGCTTCAGTTAATGATGCGTATTGGGATGTTGATCGATTGGATAATGCGCTTACTTTGGTGCCTGACACGAGGGTTGATAACCTTACAGGGCAGTATTCTTTTTCAACAAGCTTGAATCATAAATTCTCAAAGAGACATGCTAACAAAACAGGGCTTACATTACATCGGCAGTTTTTTACTATTCTGATCTCGGAATCTCCAGGTAATCAGCCACCACTACAAACGAGTGTGGATCAGGATGGTACAACAAATCGGATGCAAGCATTTACCCAATCAAAATTCAGATTGAGTGAAGGTGTAACTGTTAATGTTGGTGTTCATTCACAATATTTTGCTCTGACAGATCAAACTACGTTGGAGCCTCGTGCCGGAATTCAGGTTCAGCCAAACTACAAGCATACATTCAGCCTTGGGTACGGAAATCATAGCCAGGTGGAGGATGCAAAAATCTATTTCGTCCAAAGCCCGTCTGGAGAGATACTGAATGGTGATCTTAAGTTATCTAGAGCCCATCACTTTGTTTTTAGCTATGACTGGCTAATTGCCGAAAGTGTACGGTTGAAAATTGAGCCGTATTATCAGCAACTCTATGAGGTGCCGGTTGCAGCGGACAGTTCCTTTTCAATGCTCAACTATTCTCAGGATTGGTTCTTAACTCAAGAATTGGTGAACGAGGGTAAAGGGCGTAATTATGGATTGGATTTAACCCTCGAGCGATTCCTGAAGGATAATTTCTATTACTTGGTTACTGGATCAGTATTTACATCTGAGTATAAAGGGGGTGACAAGGTCTGGAGAAACACACGCTACGACAGAGGATATTCATTCAACATTCTTGCAGGAAAAGAGTGGGAAGTGGGTGCAAATGATAATAAACGACTTGGGCTCAATGTCCGAATGAACATGATGGGAGGCTTGCGCTACAGTCCTGTAGATGAAGCGGCCTCCGTTGCTGCAGAAGAGGTGATGTTTGATGAGTACAATGCGTACGATTATAAATCACCAGCTGTTAATTACCTGGACTTCACGATCACATATAGAAAAAACAAACCAAATAAATCAACTGTATGGGCACTGCAGATTAAGAACCTGCTGGGCAATGAAGACTTTGATGGGTACGGTTACAATTATGCAGAAGGCAAAACCGAAGAGATAAGGTCTGTTGTGATGATTCCTAATCTCACGTACAAAATTGAGTTTTAGAAATGAATAAGGACTTGCCATTTATAGTAATCAGGGTGATCAGTTTGATCATCCTGATTCTTTTGTTGTTTGTGATTTTTAGTAGGTGAGAGACTCCAATTTATTAAGGAATGATAATCTTCAAATTGTTTGGACTAGTTTAGTTCGGTTTTAAATTTCATGTTCAAAAATAAATCAATAAAGCTGTCTGGGCTTTTGAGTAGGAATATATTGAATCAATAGCCCTGCCTTCTCCATCCATGCCAAGCCTGATCCCTTTATTAAATATGAACAGGGAAAACGAATAGATGGACACAATTGATAGATTTGCTCATCACCTATTCTGAATTTGATAATTTGTTCCCCATTTCGAAGCATCGTGATGACATGCATGAAGACCAGAAAAAAAGCAATCCTTGGACTTGTTGCGCTATTGATTCTAGGGCTTCTGATTCCACAACGTTTCTCTATGCCCGTTAAAGGAGCAACCAAAAACGATTATAACCAAGAGTCATTTTGGTACTATCCCTGGGGCAAGTCAGGAAATCATAAAGGTGTAGATATATTTGCAAAAAAGGGAACTGATTTGAGTTCCTCAACATCTGGTTTCGTGTTGTATGCTGGGAACATCGACCTTGGAGGTAACGTGGTAGTGATTCTTGGGCCCAAATGGAGGATGCACTATTACGCTCATTTAAATGAAATAACAACTTCAATCGGATGGCAAAAAAGAGGGGGTAAGATTGGAACTGTTGGAGATAGCGGAAATGCCAGAGGTATACCGGCTCATCTTCATTATTCAATCCTAACACCCATTCCCCATTTCTGGCGTATCACTAAACTTAAGGATTGGAAGAAAATGTTCTATCTGAACCCTATAACGTATTTGAATAGCACGAACGAATAAGATCGAAGTTAAAAATTTACCAATGAAAAGATTAATCGATTGTAAAAAATAATTTATCCTAGAAATTTTTAGAAGTTATGAGATCCGTATTAGTATGTTCATTATTTGTGTTGATTTTTCAAGCTAGTAGTCAAATTATTTGGGAAAATGAAATTGATCTTAAAGGGTCAAACTGGAAATTCAAGCCAATGATCAAACAAGAAGGTCAAGTGGAGCTTCATTTTATGAATAATTCAAAATGTGCTCGAATTGTAATTGGTGAAGACGGAAATACAAATGTAGAAGCTCAATTTTTTTCAAAAATTGAGCCCTTTGCTTCTGCGTACAGTGGTTTGTCTGAGTATTTAGTAACACACCTTTGTATCTTGAAACATCCTCTGTTCTCATAGGAGAGAACAGGCGCACTATTTCCAAACCCAAGAAAATTTTGAAAAAACTCTCAACTTTGGACATTGGAATCTCAGTTTGCACTTATGATAGTCTTTATGAAGTAAAAGTGGGGACATACTCTTTTACTCAAAGTTCAATGCCAATTGCTGGAATACCGATATCAGGGGGAGTTTCCTTAATCGCTAACATTAATAATACCGCTAGCAAAGAATCATATTTAAAGTCACTCGTTTCAATTGAAAATATGAGTCATGATCAAGGAAGTCCAAAAAAAATTATCTGGAGTTGTTAGCAACAAGATCAAATCTAGAAAGAAGATTTGAAACCATATTTAAATGGGATGACATATTGATATATGGCTACTATGATCGCCAAAAGAAGATGTATTATTTAAAAAATATTGTTATTGACAAAGGATCTGAGTGAAAGGTTTTTTTTGCACAACCATTTAATTCTACGTCTTAGGATAGAAAAAGTATACACTAACTTCATCCAATGCACACACTCCTTCCATTTGAGTGCCGGTTACTTCAGTATGATTCCAATGAAGATGATCCAAACAGTAAATTAATAGCCTACGTGATTTCAAAGTGTCAATATATATCGGTTTTTGACATTTGAAGATTTAAGTGTCAAGTCCTAATGGAGAAAGAACACAAAATCAATTAGTGACGATAGTTGATTTTAAATACACTCAAGTATCATTATATACGTATTTTTGACAAAAATACGTATTAATGTCAAAACCCACACCCTTCGATAGAGAATTACCATTCAACCAGTTGCCACTACTCCCTCCTCCCAAGGAGCAGGTGATGACAGTGGAAATTCTGCAAGCCGTAAATTCTGCAAACAAGGCACTGGCCGAATTAAAAGGGTTTGCCAAAAAGCTACCCAATCAATCTATGTTGGTAAATACGATTTCCCTTAGAGAAGCAAAGACCAGCACCGAGATTGAGAATATTTTCACAACTGACGATGAGCTTTACAGAGCACTCTCGGGAAATGATGCTCAGCTCACCGGCAATGCTAAGGAAGTGTTAAGATATCGACAGGCACTTTGGAGCGGGTATTACTATATCCAAGAACACGGAATTTTAGACACAACCCTTCTGATCAGCCTGTATCGGGAAATCAAAGAGGTTCGTGATGGTATCAGACCACCACAGACAGAAACTACAATCAAAAAAAGAGGAAGTGGTCTGCTCGGAGGGTCAGTTGTCTACACTCCTCCAAGAGGAGAAGCAGTCATACAGAAAAAATTGGATAACCTGCTCGTGTATTTAAACGATGACGAAAAATATCCCTACGATCCATTAATAAAACTAGCGGCGGCTCATTATCAATTTGAAGCTATTCATCCTTTCAGAGATGGAAATGGGCGCACTGGAAGAATCTTATGCCTACTATTCATGATCCAAAAGCAATTGCTAGATGTCCCTATTCTTTACCTCAGTGCTTTTATCATTGAGAATAAGGATCAATACCATGCCCTTCTGAACAAAGTGACAGCTCAACGAAGTTGGAAAGATTGGATACTCTATATGTTGAAAGCGGTAGAAGAAACGGCGATCTATACGGTGAATAAAATTCAGGAAATTGACGACATTTTCGAGAGAACAAAAGCCCTCCTAAACGACAAACTTCCACATATTCGTAAGGAAACTGTAGAGAAGATTTTCGAACAACCTTATATAAGCCCCAAGTCACTGATCAATCAAAATGTAAGGAGCCTTAACACCGCCAAAAAATACCTTGGGCAAATGGAAGAACTTGGTATAATGGTACCTGAAAAAATGGGAAAGGAGATCGTGTATTTGAATATTGATTTACTAAACCTGCTGGCTGAGACATAGGAAACAGAGTCTTCACAGATATCGCTGGTTAGTATAGACAATTGGCGAACGCTAGCTCCACTCAATTCCTACGAATATGTGGATGGACTGCTCCAGAGAAGGTTGGGATAATTGATATAATCACAAAATGCTAATTCCGAAATGCTGTTCCGCACTCATTACACACGAGCTTTCCACCCAAAATATTCATTGGGATAATTATTGAAATTAGGAGGAACAATCCTTTTTTCCATCTATTGGATCCGAAGCTCCATTCCGTATTGGAGGAACCACAATTCAGGCACACCGCTTCTTCCTTACTTGGAAAGAATTCATTCAAAATTACTAGTGCCTTTTCCGCATCTTGTTCTATGACCTTTATCTGAATCCCAGACCCCATCAATTCAAAATGATTGGGGAAGAGGTTGCTATAATGTTCATTCATCAAAACAACCGGAATTCCTTCACTCTCTAGTTTGGTTTTAATGAAGTGTGCTTCAATGTTCTCTGCGGAAGTTTTGATGAGAACCAGATTCATTATATCGAAGATACAACAAGGTCACCGTTTCCTCCTCTCCTTCACCCAGAGCTCATCTACTAAAATAGCTTCTTGAACCATTTCGTCAATTGCTCGCTCTGGTATTTCAGAAACACTCTGCAACACGAACCCAGCGACTTGCTTTCGTCCTTTGGAGTTAAGCAGTCCTTGCTCATTGGAAAGGGACTGTCCTCTCGTAAACACGAAATCCACCCCTCCTGTCTTAATCGGATTAAGGTAGCAAACCCACGTTTTCATTTTATACATGGGAATACCATAACTGATCTTACTTTGCAAGTCGTGGTAATTCGTCAGTCGTTCATGAAGAAAACTAACAATGGCGTTTTGTTGACCTTCAAGACCAAGGATATAATTGGATACGGTTTTCATTACTCGATCAAGGAGGAAAGTGAGTGACCTTCATTCATCATTCCCAACAGGGGTAGCTTTTTTACTTTGTGGTAGCGTAGTGCTGTTGTAATACATTTCTTTAATTCAGCTTCATGGAGCTTATCGTCCAATCTAAAAGCAATCGCTCTCATGCCCTCGAAAGTAAATATTTCACCGTAGACCATTTTGAATGTTGACACTAGCTTGCTAGTGCATTTGAAATAGACTGCATACTGATCAGGTTTGCTTTTCTTCCAATCGATCCTTACCGTACTTCCATTCTTGGCAAGATAACTTGGCTCTCCCCATTTCAGTGTTTCTTCCAAATTCAACAGACCTTCTATTTCCTCTGCTGCTTCTATTACTATTCTTCTTAAGTTCGCCATTTTCTTGCGTACTGAAGTAGGATAACCTTCAAAAACCAACTCAACCTCAGGGTTTATTTCTATTTGTAAATTGCTCATTGAACATCAACTATTAGGTACCACTTCTCTGCGATTTCTTTAATCTGCTCAACTACCATCCGTCATCGTGCTTTAATTAATCGTTCACCTTAAAATGAGGATTATAAATCAATCCAATCACATTGTTCCATGGATCAAGAACACATGAAACCACAATTTCACCACCTACATTACGAGGCGAAGTGTGTTTTGTAGCTCCCAGAGATAGAAATCGTGCATACTCCTTTTCTACATTCTCAACTCCCCAATACGATTCCACGCCATGCGTTCGTTTTTCCCCAATTGGTTCATCACCTTCAGGGTAAAGTCCGAGTTCATATCCACTGATGTTAAAACCGATATAGAACGGTTCGTCAAAGTAGGGTTGTGTTTGAAATACGTCGGTATACCACTCCTTGGCTTTTTGAAGATCTGGCACCCGATAGATGGTTGTTCTAAGTCCTAAAATTGATTTATTCATGGCATGTATAAGTTAGTTCCACAACCCCCGAAGAATATGTTGTGGTATTGGTTAATGCTACAGGGGTGTCCAGAAGACCCTCAGCGAAAAGGGGTAGCCCTTCACTCAAAACAATCGGCATGATGAAAACACGAATCTCATCAAGCCACCCATCTTTGAGAAATATGCTGTTGAGTTGTCCACCTCCCACAAGCCAAATATCCTTACCCTTTTTTTGTTTCAGATCTCTGATAAAAGACTCAAAATCACTTGAGATGAATTCAACATTCTCGTCTTTAGTTAGAGAGGTGTTTCTCGTGAATACATAATTCTCCTTTTCTGCGTATGGAAAATCAACATCAAATCCCAACACTTCTCGGTAAGTTGCGCCACCCTGTATAGTGACATCAATACCATCATAGAATTTGTCATAACCATAATCCGATTTTTTTTTTTTTTTTACATCATCTAGCCCATCCACTGCACCGTCTAGTCGCGCAATTTTTCCATCAAGACTCATGGCTATATAGGAAATGATTTTTCTACTCGACTCCATACCTCAAGATAGTCCTCAATTTTTGTTCTGGAGTTTTTCTTGGGTTGCTTAGGTAGATTTCATGATGGTAATTATTCACCTTGAGCCCATTTTCCTCAATGTGCTTCATTATTTTCATTAGTGTAGGTTCTTCTTCTCCGTAGCTACCCAAGTGCAATATTTGAGCACACTTGCCCTCATTGATCAATTCGTACTGCACCTCATCGTTCTTCAATAAATTGGGAGATTTTACCTTCACGGTCTGAACCGCTCGAGAGAAATGATCAGCTTCTACGAAATCCGGCATTCGAATCACAATCTTCCAGTTCCATTCCTCCTTCGGAGTTTGTGGAAACAAATGTTGTTTTTCAAGTCCTCCCTTGATCCACCAAAAGGCTTCCATTTTTGGAACAACGAAATCCATGTCTTCTGCTTTGCATAGAAATTTGATTTTGTATGCCACAGCATAAAGTTGCTCAATGGTCAGCATAAAATCTGTATTCTCAGGCCCACCACTTCCTTCTCTTGTTAGGTAATAATAAGCATCGAGATCACGTATCTCCGGCTCCTTGCCTATTTTATAGTAGTTCTTATCTGTCTTGTGAAGATCTAGTTTTTCTATTGTTGCTCCCATGGTTTTGATTTGTTTGAGTGACACAAAGAAAAACACGAGAATGACAGCCCTATGTCACTGGCTTATAATATTTATTTCGGCATGAACACTGCACTATGATGATCAAACAATTCCTTGGAAAGCGTTGCTATCAAACCTTGCAATTCGGATGGACCTAATATTTCAACTTCATTCCCAAACATTAATAACCACCTTGCAAAATTCTGGTAATCAGGGGTCACAAATTTCATCCAAATATGATCTCCCTGTCGCTCCTCTTCAACAAATCCATGGTAGTATCGGCTATCGTTAATAAACCTGGCCACCATCTTACTACATCTAATTTCTGCTTCTTTCGCATCTGTTCCAATAAGTGACTCATGTAGAAAGTCAAGGTAATTTGGGTGTGAATCAGGCTCAAAGCTGTCCTGAAGAATTCGGACTTTGGAAATTCGATCAGTGCGAAAGTCACGCAGATCCTGTCTCAACCTGCAAAATGCAATCAGGTGCCAACGATTTGAATAATAGACCATGCCGAGCGGCTCAACCTCTCGATCTGTTGTGTTGTCGGCATAGGCTGAAAAATAAGTCATCGAGATAGCTTTCTTCGAAGCAATTGCCAATTGAAGCTCGGTGAGATGAGAATCCGGGAAATTGTTGACAGATGAAGGGCCTGACAATACAGAGATTTTATCATCCAGATTATCTAGATGTTCTTTATCCGCATAACGGAGAACTGCCTTGATTTTGTACATGGCCTTTTCGAATGTCGCCACCGTGTGAGCGTCTGCACTTTTTTCTATGAACTTCGCACCCATCAAAATGGCAGTTGCTTCTTCTTTGTCAAATACAACTGGAGGCAAATGGTATCCCTCAACAATGAAGTACCCCTCACCTGCATCGCCACCAATCGGAACACCCGCATCTATCAAAGATCGTATGTCCCTAAAAGCTGTCCTACGACCAATTTCAAAACGTACCTCCAATTCCTCAATTGAAACTCTGGGTTTTCCCTGAAGGTGAATAAGCAAGGCGTTCAGCCGGTCAATTCGATTCATGGAGGAAAGATACGATCATTGATTCTAATACAAATCTCAGCGTATTAGGTTCAATAGTTTTATGAAATGAGATTGTATCCATAAATCTTACAATATTTTTTTTGTTGGATGCGAATAGACAGGTTGTTGGCAGTTTAACCTGCCTCTAATTACTCCCAAAACCGAACTTTTCCTCCACCTTTGCGCTTTCATTAGAAAGTTGAATCATGGAAGCAGAAGTCAAACGTCCAATAACGCTATATACAGAAGCTAACCCCAATCCTAATTCGCTCAAGTTTGTGGCGAACACGATGCTTATGCCTGAGGGGGTGAGCCGTGATTACCCAGACTTGGAGAGTGCAAAAGAAGCTCCATTGGCCTCTAAGATTTTTAAAGAATTCTCATTTGTCACTCGGGTGTTCTACATGAGTAACTTTGTTACTGTCACCAAGGATGATGAGATGGATTGGTTTGAAGTGAAAGCCAAAGTACAGAGCTTGATCCGAGAGCATCTCGTAGATGGTGGGGCACTGCTTACAGAAGAAATCACACAAGAAGACCATGCTGTGTCTGACGATGACACAGACATAGAAGTAAAAATCAAGGGCATTCTGGATGAATACATCCGACCTGCCGTGGAAATGGATGGTGGTGCTATATCATTTCATTCATTTGATGAAGGAAAAGTTACAGTAACCCTACAAGGCTCATGTAGTGGTTGTCCGTCTTCTACGTTGACACTTAAAGCTGGAATCGAAAACTTGCTGAAGCGAATGGTTCCAGAGGTTACTGAAGTGGAAGCGGAGGCGATTTAAACCAATTTCTTCACAAGCGTAGCTTGAAATTCCTTTAGATAAAAAGACCCAAAACACGCCGCTCATCAAAGTCCTCAGTTTATGATTTCTCGTTTGCAGAAATCCTCGTATCTTTTCCCAGACGAATGATCGATGAACGTCAGTTTTAAATCACACCTAAAACACATCTCCATGAAACCAATAGTCCATAGCATTGCCTTGGCATTTTTAATTGCTTGCTCAGGTCCTACTGATTCAGCAAAGGAATCTCCAACCAATCCTTTTATCGTTGATCTCAACGAATCAGTTGATTATGAAAACGTGACTGCAAGTGATCTAGAAGAATATGCACAGCTTGCAATAAACGATGCGGTTGTGGATGTTGAAAGCATCAAAAATGTAGAGACCGCAACTTTTGACAATGTATTTGTAGCAATGGATAACATTGTCAATAATATCTACGTCGCAGCAAATAATTGCTTCATGCTCTACTGGGTGTCACCTGATTCTCTCTCCAGAGTAAAGGGGCTTGCGAGCTATCAACAGCTCGACTCCATGTCTACGGCTCTGTATTCCGACAAGGATCTATTTAATAAACTTCTAAGTTTTCAATCAGCAGAAGCGTATGGTACTCTTAAAAGGCATAGGAAACTTCTAGTCGATGACATGATTCAGGATTTCAAACAATCTGGTGTCAATCTGGATGAAGCACAGCTAGCCGAATTTAAACGATTAAATAAAGAAATCAACGAACTCACGTCAAGCTATTCAATCAACATGAATTCTTCCGATGAAGTTTTGGCTTTAGATGAAGAGGGTGCAAAAGGACTTCCTGAAAATTTCAAAAACACGTATAGTACGGGAGAATTTGAATATGAAATCCCGATTATTAATGCAACAAGAAGGCCTGTAACTCAGAATGCCGATAATGAAGCAACAAGAAAGGTATATCATTTCAAATTCTATAATAGGGCAGCAGACAAGAATCTTGAAATTCTGGATGACTTAAGAAGCAAGCGTCATGAACTGGCGCAAATCATGAATTATAATACCTATGCGGCATATAATCTGGATTCCAAAATGGCCAAGAACCCTGAGACCGTCTGGGCTTTTATCAATGATCTAGTTGACCGATCTAAAGAGAAGGCAAAGTCCGATGTTGAGCTATTAAAAGCAATGAAACAAAATGACGGATCTGGTGAATTTGAAGCATGGGATATATCCTATTATAATAATCAAATATTGAAAACAGAGTATCAGGTGGATAATGAGAAGATTCGGGAATA
>JAAEPI010001019.1 GCA_024232835.1 Cytophagales bacterium | reverse complement strand
CCCACTTCCGTTTTGTCTTGGTAACTCTAAAATAAGACATTGATTTTAGGATCAAAAACAACCACTCAAAAACAGACTCCTTTTTGTCCATTACACCGCAAAACAGGATCATACCCTTTCCTCTTTCATCATGAAAATGTGGAAGACCATAGTTCTGGAAAGAGTCCTCAGACAGATTTGGGTACTATTTCAAGGGATGAATAAATCACGGTTGATGATAGAAACTATGACGAGTTTGACTCATTTTTCTCTATAGAGGCAAAAAGGCTTCCTACTCCAGGTCAAGATCGTGAGAAAGAATATGTTATGGGTCATAATAAGCCTAATGGTGGAATTGAGAGATTCAAGAAAGGTATTCACGGGAAACATCTCAAATATGCAGCAATTATCGGCTATGTTCAGAAAGAGGATTTTGATTACTGGTTTCTACAAATCAATGATTGGATTGAAGAACTCATATTATCTTCTCCTGATTATTGGCAAGCTGAAGATAAGCTTATAAAACAGGCTGGTCAGGCCAGCAAGCAACTTGCTAAATTTGAGTCTAATAACATTAAAATTCCGGCAAAAACCCACATTGAAAAAATCAGACTTTTTCATTTTTGGATTAGTCTCGTTTGATAAGCCTGCGAAGTTGAAAATTGAATTGGTTCTACCCACTTTGTTGTTGGGGAGAAGGGTGAAGAATTTGGAGTGATCCATAGACTTGTTATCTTTCGGATATGTCTGTTCGTGCAAGCATTGAAGAAAGAATTCAGCGGGAAGGACCACTGAAAACATTGGATTTGGAAGAAGTGGTTATCGATGGGTTTCCCGATACGTTGTGGGATCAACCCTTGGAGAAGCTGCATCTGGATAACGTGGCTTTTTTGGATTCTTTTCCAGAAGAAATTTTTGAGCTGAAATCGCTGAAGGAGTTACGGTTGGTTTCCGTGGCAGAGCATACCGATGAACTTGATTCAGATGATTGTTTGGAATCAATCCCGGATACTATTTGTCAATTATCATCTCTTGAGTATCTGGACCTTTGTGGCAATTGCTTGACCGAGCTGCCAATAGAACTCACTCAATTAGAAAATCTCACGAGAGTGGATTTATCAGAAAACCAACTGGGGGCAACCCATTCTATTCATCTTCCCTCTGGAGTGAAATGGTTGGATGTAGGTAACAATCAGTTAACTCATCTGCCTAGTACCATTCTCGAACTAAACAGTTTGGAGGATCTTTTGGTGGGTTGGAATAAATTCGGCGAGTTGCCACGACTACCCCCATCCCTGCAAAAGCTGGATGCTTCCTATAATGCGTTTGGGCGGTTCCCTCAAGAGCTGTTTCAGTTGAAACAACTTAAAGCACTTCAGTTGAAATCTTGCGGCTTTAAAGAATTTCCTCGAATAACTGAAAACTGGGAATCACTCAATATCCTGAACTTATCAAATAATCAACTTAATTTGGTTAGTGATGATATTGGGCAACTGCAGGAATTGAAATCACTACAACTTAAGTGGAACAAGATCGAACGTGTGAGTGGTGCTATTGGTCAACTGGGGAAGTTGGAATTTTTAGATGTTTCAGACAACCAAATCCAACAATTTCCTAAGGAGATGGGACAGTTAAACTCACTGAAGTCTTTGAATTTTTCGACCAATAAGGTAGGACAGTTTCCTAAGTGGATGTATGAATTAGCAAATCTGGAAACTTTGCAGGCCAATTGGAACAATCTGGCTCAGTTACTTCCAGGGGTTGGTTCCTTAAAGAAATTGCGATACTTAACTCTTTACAATGCAGGGGTTCAATTTTTACCTGATGATTTCAAAGAACTAACATCACTAGAGACGTGCGATATAGGGATTAATTCATTTAAAAAGCTCCCGGATTTTAGCGATATGAGTCAGTTGAAATTCTTGGGATTGAGTGGCTTGAAAAATTTGGATAAGCCCGATGAGGAACTATCAAGAATAATGGATATGCCGGAATTGAGTCAGCTTTCATTACAGAACATGTCTTTACAATCACTACCGGATTCGTTGATGTCAAACCCTCGTTTGAAGAGAATTAACATAGGGAGAAATGAGTGGCCAAAGGCTATGAAGCTAGACTTCAAGGAGCGGTTTAAACCGATTACAATTTGGTTTAGTCGGTTAGACTAATTTGAACTCCCCTACTTGGTGTGGGCTGACATCCATGCCCTGGCAATTGTAATGGGGTTTGTGAGGGTGCAGTGAGAGGACTCTCTAATTGCGCAACGTTTTTATCTTTCATTCGTGTGCACTATATTCGTGTACACGGAAATAGTAATAATGAAAAATATAACATTAAGTGCTAACGATACATTGATTAAAAAGGCAAGAAACAAAGCACAGGGTGAGAGTACCACACTAAATAACCGATTCAGGGAATGGCTGGAACGATATGTCGGAGACAACCAAAACGTTTTGAATGAGGTGATGGAAAATATGAAATATGCTAAATCATCTGGGGCCTATACAAGAGAGGAATTGAATGAGCGATAGGTTTTTCATAGACACCAACATTTTCGTTTATTCATTCGACTTCTCGGACAATGAAAAAAGAGAACGGGCGAGAGCTATTATCTCGAATTCATTAAAGGAAAGCACCGGGGTGATTAGCAATCAAGTAGTGCAGGAGTTCATCAACGTTGCAACTAGAAAGTTTGAAACGCCTCTCACCACGGAAGACTGTCGAACATATGTGGAAAAGATTATGGTTCCTTTATGGGAAGTTTCTGCTAGTCCAGCCCTAATTATTGAAGCATTGGAAATAAAGGAAAGATGGAAATATAGTTTTTATGACTCTATGATCATCTCGGCAGCCATAATGGCGAACTGCTCCATTCTATATTCTGAAGACTTGCATTCTAGTCAACAAATCCAAAGCCTCGAAATTGTGAATCCGTTCGAGTAGAATATAACCTTTTCAATTATTAGCCCTGATAGTTGTGGTTGGGTTTGAATTAACGTAGGGGGTGAGAAATCCAATTAATGAAAAACTAAACTGTCAATTTCTTGCTCTTTTTTGGTTTCGATGGAAATGGCTATTTGGTCTGCATTCATGCCGTAATTATTTTTTACTGTTTTCCCTTTAATTAAATTAATTCTTGAAATGGTCTTAGTCCCAATTAGGGATTTTATCGAATTTGCACTTTGGATCCTAACAACTCCATCAACAACAAAAAAGTGTTTTAATGAATCTTGGCGGTGAAGTTCCAAATAGTAATCGAGCTTTAGTTGCTTATTTTCAGTTTGTAAACTGTTGATATTAGCTTGCTGTTCTTCATGCTTGAAAGCAAACACAATAATCAGTACGATTAGGATTACTTCAAATAGTGTTCTCCATTTTGCCTTCATTTCGTAGGGTTTAGAATTAGCTGCAACTACTAAACTCATTTACAAATTATCCTCTTTCAGCTTTTCGGAAATGTATACTTTAATCACACTCTGACGAGTGACCCCCAAGCGTTTGGCCACCATATCCAATTGACCCACCATCCATTCTGGAAAATCTACACTTACTCGACGAGGCTGCAAACCAGGTCTATTGACTTGAGATAAATCAAGGTGCTGAATGATGTCACCCTCTTCGAATGCCTTATCGAATTCAGATGCTGTTATAGATTTCTTCTTCATTTTTTCTTGCTCTTCGTACTGAAATAATTCGAATGTTTTGATCTATCAGGGTAAAAATCGTTGACCAAATTTTGCCTTCTAATTTTGCAATTCGCATGAATCTAAGTTCGTCTTCTGTTCTGGCTGGGATTTCCATCCCTTGTGGATCTTGCCATAGACCAGTCGCCGTTTCGAAATCAATGTCATGCTTCTCAAAATTTGATTTACTTTTTTTAACGTTATACTCAATCATAATTACATAAAAATTAAGTAAAAAAGGAGTAAATATTATGAATTATTGATTTTTCCATTTTGAGCGGCATGAATAACAATTCCATTTTTAGGAAATAGTAAACCTTTCCAATAAATCATCGTAATATCACGATATTGGAGTAACAAAAACAGACCTATTCACTGAGGAGCAAAACCAAATGTCGTGATGGCGAAAGCTTTTGGGTATTCTGCTCGCATTGCTATACATTGAGCATTTGCTGAAAACCAATAGCTGTGTCACCAATGGTTTTGTGAGTTTGGCTTGGCACAAGCAACTATATCACAACATTATAAGGAGCTAAAGAATTTTAGGCATCTTTTTAGTACCTTCACTTGGTTGGTTACCTAAGGGTAGATTGATCTTCCGATACTCTACATCCAAACAACACGTTCATTATGAAAAGCATATTAATCGCCTTGACCTTACTTATATGTTTTTCGGCAATCAGTCAAAAATTTGAACTGGTTGTCCCCATTGGTCACACCAAATCAGTTAGTGACATTGCGATTAGTAAAGATCAGAAATGGCTGGCATCAATTGATGGGACAAATCGCATAATTTTTTGGGATTTTGAGAATAGAAAGGAATTGTATCATCTTAAGTCTCATTCTTCTGGGGTGAGATCGATACTTTTTTCTAATGAGAAATTGGTAAGTGGATCAACAGACAAGACTCTGAAAATTTGGTCTTTGAAAGACCAGATACTAAAGTCCATTGATCTTGATGGTGCGGTTGAAAAGATAGTTAGAACCAAGGAAGAGGGGGTGGTGGTTGCTTTGGTAAACCCAAACTTGGCATATAAGGTGGATTTGAATAGTGGCTCGGTACTCGCCTCGATGAAGTTGGGTATTGATGGGGTAAAATCTGGAGAGTTTATTTCTGAATCAAATGAAATTGTTGTAGGGAGCAATTACGGAGAGGTGGAAGTAATTAGTGTTGATGAAATGAAATCTACCAGAGGACAAGTCAAGCTGACTGATAAACGGATTGGGGTAATTCGATCATATGAAGATAAGTTGGCTATTGCCACGGATAACGGGCGAGTGATGATTTTGGACAAAGAGCTCGAAGTGCTTTTGGAATCCCAACCTTTTGGTACACGGACATATGATTTGTTGGTTAGCCCGGCTACAAATAAGCTTATTGCTTGCGGACGAGGAGGTGAAGCCAATATAAAAATACTCTCCCTTTCAAATTTGGAAGTTCTGGAAACACCAATGGAGAATTTAACTGGTCCAGAGACAGATATTTTTAGAAGGGGCCTTCGGAAAATGACTTGGTCAAAGAAGGATTCGACCGTTCTGGTGGCAGACTATTTTCATAATTTAAGATTCTTGGATATTCATACGCTCAATAGTGATAGTGAAATGTTCAAAGGACATGCCCAACCCATATTTGATATCGACTTGGATACAAAAGGCGAAAATTTAGCAATTGCGTCTGGCCATGCTTCTATTGATATCGTGGACTTAACAGGAGGAAGTCAGAACATCCAGATTCCAACAGAGAAATCGATCCGAACGATTGATTTCCATCCTGTAAATAGTATGGTTGCTACCTATAGTTTGGATGATAGAATTAATGTCTGGAACGTCTCAACCGGAACATCGATTTCAGATTTTAAGGCCAAGAGCCGATTTTCATCAACCCGTGCCACTTTTGATCCGACTGGCAACTATCTGATAAGAAGAAATTCAGATAAGGATTTTGACTTGTATAATTTCAAGCGATCTCGTCCGAAGAATTTAAAAGTTAATAATGGGAGAAAATTCCATTTTTCAGGTGATGGGCGCAAACTCTTCTTCCTATCTGATGGAGTGATACTGATTTATGATCCAATTGCACTGTCTTTACAGAAGGAGATTTCGATTCCAAATATTAAAGATTTTGGTATTGCTCAGGACGATAGAATTGCAGTTTTATTGAAGGACGGGAAAACCATTCAATTGTATGATGCCACATTTAAAAAGGTGAGTGAATTTGCCTTGAGTGATATACAGGTAGATCGTATTGTTTGGGTTAGTCAGGATGAAATTATCGGGTATAAAAACACGACAAAAAAGGGGCAATTGCAACCAGATTATAGCCTGTCCTTAATTGATGCAAAAAAGGGGCAAATGACGAGATCAATCGAAGGACATCAGGCGTTTGTCAATAAGATTCAGATTCATCAGAAAAGCGGAATGATGATTAGCTCATCAATTGATGGCAAGATTAACTTTTGGAATTTGAAAGAGAAAACCCCATTTAAGGCTAGTTACATTCAATTCGAAAATGGAGAATATGTAGTGTCCACAAAAGAGGGCATTTACGATGCATCCCCCAAAGCGATGAAACTGATGCACTATTCAAAAGCAGGCGAAATTATTGGGTTGGATCAAATGAAGTCATTTTATGAGCCAAACCTATTGCCAAAATTGCTTGGATACATTCGTGAACCGATGAGATCAGGATCAGATTTGAATGAATTGAAGCTATTTCCGGATGTAAAAATCAATCATCCTTTACACAATGATGGCAAGTTGGGGATTACATTGAATGATCAAGGTGGAGGTATTGGCAGGGTAGTGATAATAATTAATGGCAAGGAAGTATCTAGTGATGCTAGAGATATTATGGGAGGTGCTGATTTATCAAACGCAGAATTTGACTATGAAATTGACGGGCACCCGTATTTACTTGAAAACAAGGTGAATAAAATATCAGTTCATGCGTATAATTTCGATGGAACCATTTCTTCAAAGTCCAAGAATATTTATATGTATGGGGAGAAAAAGGACTCAAAAGAAAACCAGCCCAAACTCTTTGCAATAGTAGCTGGCACCTCTGATTATTCCGGTGATCAACTCGATTTGAAATTTGCAGCAAAGGATGCAAATGATTTTGCTAATGCGCTTGAATTGGCATCAGAAAATTTTTTAGGGAATGATAATATTGAAATAAAGTTGTTGACAACCGAAAATCCAGATAAGAAGCAATGGCCTACCAAAAAGAACATTATGGAGGCATTCAAGTCTTTTAGTGAGCAAGCTAAAGCCAAAGATATATTGGTTGTGTACCTATCTGGGCATGGGGTAAATTATGGCGGAGTTGAGGGTGACTTTTACTATCTGACAACCTTGTCTGAGGACGGAGATCTTAGTAGCAAAGAAGTTCGAGAACGGGTGGGGATATCAAGTCAAGAGTTTACCGAATTGATCAGGTCTGTTCCTGCGTTGAAACAAGTTATGGTCATTGATGCTTGTCACTCGGGAAGATTGGCTACCAACTTAGTTTCTTCACGAAGCACGATGAGCTCTACTCAAATCCGTGCATTAGAGCGAATGAAGGATAGAACAGGACTGTTCGTACTAGCTGGATCCGCAGCAGATGCGGTGAGCTACGAGACGACTTTGTATGATCAGGGTCTTTTGACATATTCTCTATTATTTGGGATGAAGGGAGCAGCATTACGTGATGATGAATTTTTGGACGTAATGGAATTGTTTCAGTTCGCCGCAGAGAAAGTACCTGAATTGGCCGAAGACATTGGGGGTATCCAGAAACCCCAAATACGTTTGCCAGTCGGTTCCAGTAGTTTTGATATTGGGAGAATGGAAGACCATCATCGTACACAAATTAGGCTCAAAGAGCCAAAACCAGCATTTATAAATTCGAATTTTCAGGATGAAGCAGCCATATATGACCCACTGGGGATGACAAATATCATGGACGAAAAACTGCTGGAGTTCAGTAAAATTAGTGAAGCTCCCATTGTCTATATTGACGACAATAAGTTTAGTGGATCCTTAAGGATTGTTGGCAGATATGCATACAAGGGAGATTTGTTGGTAGCAACAATTAAAATTATCCGTGACGAAGAAGTGATTGATGAGCTTGAATTTGAAGCTGTGAATGTCAACCTTCTAACGGATCAGATATTGGATCACATCAAACATAATTATTAGATGTGATCCAGTTTTGGATGATTTCTATTTAGTCACACAACATACAATCCCCGCTTTCAGCATCTTGACAGTCAGCGAGCGTTGAATAGCAAGTACTACTTCCCACAGTACCATAAGGAGAGTCGCTGTAGCTAGTACAGCTAGTACAGTCAGATGGGTCGTCATCATCACCACCACATGAGATCAAAAATGAAATTGTAAAAATTGTGCTAATTAATAATAAGGACTTAAGGTACTTCATAGTGCTTGGGATTAATAGTCGTTATGTTTAGAACAGAATAAATGTAGGTATTTTGTGATTAAGACCAATAGATGTTGATGTTTTTTTGGTTTTAATTGCTCACATTAAAAATACATCGTAATATTACGATATGGGAGTAACCAAAACAGACTTATTTACCGAGAAGCAAAATCAAATGGCCGTGATGGCCAAGGCGTTTGGGCATCCTGCTCGCATTGCTATCATTGAGCATTTGCTTAAAACCAATAGCTGTATCACCAATGATTTTGTGAGTGAGTTTGGCTTGGCACAAGCAACTATTTCACAGCACCTGAAGGAGCTGAAAGGCTTGGGAATTGTCAAAGGGAATGTAGAGGGTACATCGATGTGTTATTGTATTGACTCTGAGGTGTGGTCGAAGGTCCAGGAGAATTTCGAATCACTGTTTGCTAAGTTTGATTGCGAGAGATCGTGTTAGGAAGCATTTTAGTAACTTCACATAACCAGCTTCCTGATTTCGAGAAATGTCATTGTCGAGGAGCAGAATATTAAAATGAACAAACTATATCCTGAAATCGAATCGTATCTAAATACGCTTCAGCGAAATGCGCCCCTGCCCGCCATGCGACAAGGGATTTTGCGTGGTATAGCTGATTACATTTCACGCAAGCATCGGATGGATGAGGTGGCGGAGATAGTTTTCATTTGCACCCATAATAGTAGAAGGAGCCACTTTGCGCAGATTTGGGCTTCCATGGCGGCCCATTATCATGGAATCGATAACGTACTGACTTTTTCAGGAGGCAGGGAGGTAACAGCTTTTCACCCAAACGCCATTGCAACATTGGAGCGAGCGGGTTGCCAGATTGATAAGACGGGTGGGAAGAATCCTGTCTATCTGGTCAAGTTTTCAGATTCTCATCAGGGGATTCAAGCATTTTCTAAAAAGTATAACGATCGGTACAATCCCAATCGTGGATTCTGTGCTGTCATGACGTGTGCTGACGCGGATGAAGCGTGTCCAGTGGTACTAGGCATGGATCAGCGAATTTCTGTTACCTACGAAGATCCCAAAGTTGCTGACGGAACTCCCAACGAAGAAGAGACCTATGATGCTAGATGTCGACAAGTTGCCCTAGAGATGTTTTATATGATGGGACAGGTAAATGCCTATAATCTCCGTTAATACCCTCATTTTTCCATTGCTATTACTTCTTTTTGAGATTCCAATTCAAAGGCTATTTTTGCACTTCAAAATTTTACGAGTTATTAAGCATGGAAGAGCAGGTTAGTACGGAAACGGTGGACATCATTAAGGAGCATCAGCAGAAAATTCAGTTGGTGATTGATGAGGTGGGAAAAGTGGTGGTCGGTCAACGCCGAATGGTGGACCGGCTCCTGATCGGGTTGTTCACTCAGGGGCACATTCTTTTGGAAGGTGTGCCGGGTATTGCCAAAACACTTACAGTGAACACCCTCGCGGATGTGCTCCATCTGGATTTTCAACGTATTCAGTTTACTCCAGACTTGCTGCCGTCTGATTTGGTGGGAACTATGATTTATAATCAAAAGAAGGCGGAATTTGAGGTTAAGAAGGGTCCCATTTTTGGAAATATGATATTGGCTGATGAGATTAACCGCTCTCCGGCAAAAGTGCAATCGGCACTTCTTGAAGCCATGCAAGAAAAAACAGTTTCCATTGGTGACAATACGTTTGAGTTGGATCGCCCATTCTTGGTAATGGCCACTCAAAATCCAGTGGATCAGGAGGGAACCTATCCATTGCCTGAAGCACAAATGGACAGATTCATGCTCAAGGTCTTTGTAGAATATCCAAGTAAGGAAGAGGAATTGGAAGTGATGCGCCGAATGGCCGATCTGTCATTCGAAGCAAATCTGAATGCCATCTTGACCAAAGAAGACATCTTCGCTATCCGAAATGAAATCAACAATGTGACCGTATCAGAGTCCATTGAGAAGTACATCATTGAGCTGGTCTATGCCACCCGAAATCCTAAGGATTACAAGATGGATAACGAAGCGCAGTATATCCAATTTGGCGCTTCACCAAGAGCGTCGATTAACCTGAATCGTGCGGCTAAAGCGGTGGCCTTTTTTGAGGGTCGAGACTTTGTACTTCCAGAAGATATCAAGGAGATAGCTGATGATGTGCTGAACCACAGAATTTTGCTTAATTATGAAGCTGAAGCCGATAATGTGACGACTCACGACATCATTAAGTCGTTGTTGTCTAAGGTGCAGATAAGTAAGTAGGTATATGTACAGATTTGATTTTTGGATCAAATCCCCCTAATCTTCTTTAGTATTTTTTCTCGTTTCTCTACAAAAGCCATCCAAACACTCCAATTCATTGAGTCTAGGAAGGATTAACAACTGCAATGAATACTAGGAGACGAGAGGAAGAACCTTGAGTTAATTATGAGTTATTTGATACAAGGAATTAGTAATTTATTTACTTTTATCTACATTTTGAGCAGTGATGTACAACCAACTCACTGTATGTAACCAATTCTTTCTATGAAATTCACTCCACTCACTATCCTCATATGCTTGGCAAGTATTTCAATCCAAGCAAAAGAAGTCGCTTTTATTACATCGGACAACTCACGGCCTTTACATACAAAGGAAGTCGTTGCTACACCTACAGTTCAAGCAACCGATATCACTTATTCCAATATTGGATCCACTCAGGTAGACATCACCTGGACAAATGGCAATGGTGCCAATCGCGTGGTTGTGGCAAGTGAAGGGAGTGCGGTGGACACTAATCCAACAAATGGCATTAGTTATGCGGCCAATGCACAATTCAGTAGTGGAGATGAATTAGGCTCAGGGAATTATGTTGTCTTTAACGGTACTGGAACCAGTTTCACACTGACAGGCCTGACATTGAACACAGTTTACCATTTAAGAATTTATGAATATGACGGGACAGGAGGAGCTGAGCAGTATAATAATACCGCCAATGGTAATCCCAAATCCGTAGCGACCATATTATTGTCAAGTACAGTCCCTTCTCGAAACGCAGAGCAAGTGGCGGCAGACGCCAATATTGTGTTCACCTTTTTAGAGAACATGAGCCAATCCAGTATTGATGGAGGCACGGCAAGTGTTTTGGATGACAACATTATTGTTAGGGGAGCAAATACAGGTTTAATAGCCGGTAACTGGTCAGGCGATGGAACAACTACAATTACATTTAATCCTGAAGCGAATTTCAAAGCTGGCGAGGTTATTTATGTAACACTAACCACCGGAGTTCAAACAAATGGAGGTACACCATTAGCCAAGGCTGTTCCGTTCGAATTCAGAACTGCCTCAAACCCTGGTCCGGAAACCCCAGATTATTTCAATGAACATGATGGCGGCACTATTACCTCTTCAGCAGATGGAGCCTATTCAGTGTTTGCTGTAGACATGGACGGTGATGGCGATATGGATGTACTTTCCGCCTCTTACAATGACGACAAAATTGTCTGGTACGAAAATGACGGGGCACAATCGTTCACTGCTCATACAATAACGACATCAGCCAACGGAGCATATTCCGTGTTTGCTGTGGATATGGATGGAGATGGAGACATGGACGTATTATCGGCCTCTGAATATGACGACAAAATTGCCTGGTACGAAAATGACGGATCGCAAAATTTTACTCCATATACAATAACGACATCAGCAAATGGTGCGAGATCTGTCTATGCTGTAGATATGGATGGAGATGGAGACATGGACGTACTGTCAGCCTCTTACAATGATGATAAAATTGCCTGGTATACTAACGAAGGAGCTGGAACCTTTACGCCTCATACCATCACTACTTCAGCCAATGGAGCCTTTTCCGTTTACGCAACTGACGTGGATGGAGATGGAGACATGGATGTACTGTCAGCCTCCCACATTGATGATAAAATTGCCTGGTACGAAAATGACGGAACGCAATCATTTACGACAAATACTATTTCTACATCTGCGGATGGAGCAAGATCCGTGTACGCTACTGACATGGATGGCGATGGCGATATGGATATTCTATCCGGTTCTTACAATGACGACAAAATTGCCTGGTACGATAATGACGGAGCACAATCATTCACTGCCAACAACATATCGCTCTTAGCAAATGGAGTCAATTCAGTATATGCCGTAGACATGGATGGAGATGGTGATATGGACGTACTATCAGCCTCTGTTGATGCTAAAATTGCCTGGTATGAAAATGATGGATCACAATCTTTTACTGCACAAACTATAACGACATCAGCCTTTGGAGCGCATTCCGTATATGCCCTTGATATGGATAGTGATGGTGACATGGATGTATTGTCGGCTTCATATTCTGACGACAAAATTGCCTTGTACTCGAACACCGTAGCTCCACCATCCACCCAGACAACAAATGTCTCGTCAAGCAATATTGGAATAAACATGACTGATATTTCATGGACTAGCGGAGATGGAAGTCGTCGTTTAGTGGTCGCCAAGAAAGGTGGAGTTGTAGATGCCAATCCAATAGATGGTATTACTTATTCTGCCAACTCAATATTCGGAAATGGAACCGAATTAGGGAACAACAACTATGTTGT
Source organism: Cytophagales bacterium (assembly GCA_024232835.1). Taxonomy (GTDB): domain Bacteria; phylum Bacteroidota; class Bacteroidia; order Cytophagales; family Cyclobacteriaceae; genus JAAEPI01. The sequence goes on along the minus strand of JAAEPI010001019.1, from coordinate 1,061 downwards.
CTATGATGGTGTTGGCGCAGGCTTTACACTGACAGGACTGACAGGGAATACCATTTATAACCTGATGGTATATGAGTATAATGGAACGGATGGGGACGAAAATTACAAATCAGAATCCTCTTCTGGAAACCCAGTTAGCGTCACGACCCTACCACTTTTATCAAGCACATCTCCTGATAAAAACGATGTGAGCATAGCACTAGATGCTAACATCTCATTCACTTTTTCTGAAAACATGGATGAAGGTAGCGTAGACAGAGGCACTGCTACAGTATTAGACGACAACATCAAAATTAGGGGGGAATATACAGGTATCATTGACGGGGTATGGACAGGAGACGGAACAACCACAATCACCTTCAATCCCACCTTGGATTTCAAAGCCGGAGAAATCATTCGGATTACAATGAATGATGATGTTGAAAGTACAGGTGGCATATTGTCAGGCGATTACAACTTTGAGTTTCGGACAGTAACGGCCAATGGGCCTGAAACCCCATTAAATTTTAATTCATACGATAGTGAAATTACCACCTCAGCAAATGGAGCATCATCAGTATCCGCTGTAGATATGGATGGGGACGGAGACATGGATGTACTATCTGCTTCAAGAACTGATGATAAAATTGCCTGGTACGAAAATGACGGAGCACAGTCGTTCACCACTCACACAATATCCCTATCAGCAGATGGAGCTAATTCAGTGTATGCTGTTGACATGGATGGAGATGGTGATATGGATGTTCTATCTGCTTCAGGTACTGATGATAAAATTGCCTGGTACGAAAATGATGGGTCACAATCATTCACGGCTTACACGATATCCCTGTCAGCAGATTATGCAAAGTCAGTGTATGCTGCAGATATGGATGGAGATGGCGACATGGATGTGTTATCGGCCTCTTATTATGACGACAAAATTGCCTGGTATGAAAATGACGGAGCACAATCATTCACCACTCACACGATATCCCTAACAGCAGATGGAGCTAATTCAGTGTATGCTGTTGACATGGATGGAGATGGTGATATGGATGTACTATCTGCTTCAGGTACTGATG
>JAAEPI010001018.1 GCA_024232835.1 Cytophagales bacterium | reverse complement strand
TTTGCGTTCAGGTGTGCGTCGGCCTCAGTTTGTCACAATATGAACAGCATGATGACCTATATGACCCATATTATGTTAGCACAACCAACTTCGGCTGTGAGAGAATTACTTAATAAATCAACACTTACAGCTAGGGCAGGATTCAATATAATAGAAGTATTCCCATGTGCAGAACTGTCAGTAGATGCATACACATTCAAACCAATGAATGGCACCTGCACAAAGGAAATCCCTATTGTATTCCAAGCAGGTAAAGAAGACATAACTGGGTACATGGATATCTACACAAATGAAATACATGAAGTCCCAACTATTGAAGATTGCAGTTTGGCTCAAGAAATGCCCTTGTCTGTGGGAAATCAAACATACCTGTACAATGGAGAAACAGGAAATCTTAAACTGGTAAACAGAGATGCAGTGCCCAGAATGCAACTGCATTGGTCTAATTTTAGCACACAAATTGAATTGGAATCCACGGTTTTCAAGGAATTAATAATGTACAAATTAACAGATTTTCAGTCAAAAATTCGTCTGTCAGAAATTATTAACACCTTTCATCAGCAGAATAAAATATTGAACATTTTGCAAGAACAAAATATGCGTCATTCAGAAGAAGCAGATGCAATGAGCCAAAATATTGTAAGAAGAGGGTTATTTGCATTTTTCTGGGACTTACAAGCATTTGATATATTCCAAATATGGATATTTCTGGTTTGCTGCAAAGTCACCATAACTATTTTTGTTGACTCATGCCTACCCCAACAAATGAGAGATAAAATTACATTAAACATACCAGCACTATTTCAATCAAGAATTGAAAAGCGCCAAGATATTGAAATGGATGATTTAACACCGAATGGCCCATTACAAAGGCAAGCTGGACATCCAAGCAAGAAATGCGTCAGATTCAGTGATGAAATAGAAGAACGAATCCTAGAGGAAGTAAGAAAATCACCAGAACCAAAAGATCAAGCCAGCACATCACACAAACACAAACAGGGGTTTAAGAGCACAGATTCTTACTTCTATAAGGTCACAGATGCCGAAATGGAAGCTGACCCTCTAACTGGTACAGTTGGTGAAGGTGCTA
>JAAEPI010001017.1 GCA_024232835.1 Cytophagales bacterium | reverse complement strand
GTCCTGGAACGATCTTCTCTCTATTGATGTATCCAAGTGCTAAAAACGTCCAATTTGGGGTTTTCGACCACGGCGGTTCCGAATCCGGTGTCAGCTTGGCAAATTATGCACTAGTGGGATTACGGTAGTTGGGTCCTGGAACGATCTTCTTTCTATTGATGTATCCAAGTGCTAAAACGTCCAATTTGGGGTTTTCAACCACGGCGGTTTCGAATCCGGGGTCAACTTCGCAACCACATTATGCAAATTAGGTAACAATAGCAGATGGGATTATGGTAGTTGGGACCTGGAATGATGTTCCCTCTGTCATCGTATTCAGTGTTGAAACGCCCAATGTGGGGGTTTCCACTCTGAAGATTTCGAATCGAGCTCGATTAAATCGTCCAATATGCAAATTCTACCGTAATTCAGTTACTACACTACTACCTAGCGGACTGAAAAAGTAAGAGGATGACATAATAAAAATACCCTAATGGGTAGGAAAAAATCCAATATGTTTGTTTAATGATGTAAAAGTAAGTGGACAAGTTGATGTCGTCGTTAGTGAATATTGAAGTAAGAGAATTGGTCTTCGCCTAACCGAAAGTTTCGAAAGTCTGCTTATTCTGTGTGAAGCTTTTAGGTCTATGGTTTACCCCACAGAATGCAGAGTTTCGAAACTT
>JAAEPI010001016.1 GCA_024232835.1 Cytophagales bacterium | reverse complement strand
GGAAAAAATCATAGCCACAACTTTGGCTGTAGCGATCAGAAATGCCATTGCCGACCAACTTGGTATTGCCAGCACGGAAATGGGTTATGGATGTCGATCCGATAAAGAATTGGGAACCGGACATCATAGAACCGTAATACAAATCTTTGACCAGGCCAGTGGAGGTGCTGGATTTGTTCTTGCCGGTCTGAATAATGTCTCTAAAATTCTGAAAAAGGCTATGGATAATCTCATTTGTTCCGAAGATTGTGACAATGTTTGTTCCCATTGTCTTGCGGGTAAAGACAGCCGCATAGAATTGACCGAACTGGACCGAAGGCGATCTTTGAAATGGATAAAGGATTGCGAATTTACCTCCCATATGGAACTACCAAAGGATCTTTTCAAGATCTCCTCTCCCGTTTATTGTTCCTTTGGTCCCTACAGGTTTATTAAATCAGCAATCGATGACTTTGATAGTTCCGGAGTTGTCAGCATCAACTTGAACAGAAAAACAGAAGAATGGGATCTGTTACATCCCCAATTCTACGACCAGATTATGAACTGGCTCTTGATCAAAAAAGTCAGTATTGAACTGAATATCCCCGAAGGGTTAATAATACCCGAAGGATTTCATGATATATTGCTGAAATTGAACAGAAATGGAATCAGCTTCAACAGCTATAGAGATAGAAGCGGAGAAGACAAAGCCTATATGTTCTGTCAAATCCAAGATGAAAACAAGACTCTCAGTCTTTATTCTAGTAATGAAGATGCAACCATCCCTAATGAAAAATGGTTGAATCCCGGCAATCCCGCAACATGGATGAGCAGCGAAGAAGTTCCACCTATTGCAAACAGCTCCATAGACACATCGATATGGGATCACAACCACAATAATACTGTGGTTATAGATATCCACAATGAACTAAATGGAG
>JAAEPI010001015.1 GCA_024232835.1 Cytophagales bacterium | reverse complement strand
ATATCACCTAAATGATCTTCGTCTCCTAATATATCTGATAAAACTGCATAACGGTCACCATCAGAAATTAACCCCATAGCAATTCCAGAAACTGGTTTTTTTAGTTGAACTCCAGCATCCATCAAAGCCATTGTACCAGAACAAACCGTTGCCATAGAGGATGATCCGTTTGATTCTAGAACTTCCGAAACAACACGTACTGTGTAAGGACAATCTTCAGGAACCATACCTTTTAATGCACGTTGAGCTAGATTTCCATGTCCAATTTCACGACGAGAAGTTCCTCTTAATGGGCGAGCTTCACCTGTTGAAAATGGAGGGAAATTATAATGTAAATAGAATCGTTCCTCATCTTGAACGGTAGGAGAGTCTACCATATTAGCATCTCTAGAAGTTCCAAGCGTAACAGTTGCTAATGCCTGGGTCTCTCCACGCGTAAATATTGAAGATCCATGAGTTTTTGGCAAATAATCAACTTCACACCAAATAGGTCTTATGTCCGTTGTAGTTCTACCATCCAAACGAAGTCCTTCGTTTAAAGTTAAATCTCTAACAGCCTCTTTTTGAGCTTTATTGAAATATTTTGAAATTAAACTTTCTTTTTCTTCTAATTCTTCTTCACTATAGTTTGCTATGATATTTTCTTTTACTTCTGAGAAAGCTAATCCTCTTTCTTGCTTTGAGGTTCCTTTTTTTGCAATATCATAACATTGTTGATAAGCAGCTTCTCTTATAACAGCTTCAAGTTCTTCATCCGATTCTTCAGGTTCATATTCTCTGGTTTCTTTTTTACCTACGGCCTCAGATAATGCTATTTGTGCTTGGCATTGTACTTTGATAGCTTCGTGTGCAAATCGAATAGCATCCGCCATTTCTTCTTCAGAAACTTCATCCATTTCACCCTCTACCATTGCAACAAAATCAATTGATGCTCCGACCATCAGGTCAATGTCTGCTAGTTTTAATTGATCAAAACTTGGATTTACAACAAATTTTCCATCTATCCTCGCTACACGAACTTCTGAAATAGGTGCTTCAAAAGGTATGTCAGATAATTGAATTGCTGTAGACGCAGCTAGCCCTGCTAAAGCGTCAGGCATTACATTTTCATCATGAGACATAAGTTGAATCATAACTTGTGTTTCAGCATGATAGTCTTTTGGGAAAAGTGGACGTAGTACACGATCAACTAATCGCATTGTTAAAATTTCTTCATTACTAGGTCTAGCTTCACGTTTCATAAAACCTCCAGGATATCTTCCTGAAGCAGCAAACTTTTCTCTGTAATCTACTGTTAATGGCAAGAAGTCCATGTTTGGATCTGATGTTTTAGCAGATACTACTGTAGCAAGTAACATAGTATCCCCCATTCTAACAACAACAGAACCATCTGCTTGTTTTGCT
>JAAEPI010001014.1 GCA_024232835.1 Cytophagales bacterium | reverse complement strand
GGGGAGTGCCTAATGATATGATATTCCAAAGTTGCTATATCAATAGTTTCTATAAGTTCATTAGTACAGTTTTTCACGGGATGGTTGTTTAAGACCGCGTATCTCTTTACTATTTTCTTGAGTATACATTAAAAGGATACCACAAATGGTATGGTATCCGTTTAGTAAAAAATTTTGTTCTGCCTCAGATTGGTGCTGTGATTGACCATGTGCCATAAAATTTTGCACACATTATGTTGTGCCAGATTAGTACATTTGTGGAAAATTTCATCATGGCGAAGCCCTGAACCTGTATAAAATTTCGCCACACAAAATTTCACCATCCCATGATAACGAATCTGGGCCATTTTTTTCATGATGTCTTTCAGAAGAGGTCTACATCTATGTGAAAAAATAGTAAAGAGATAAATATCCAGAGGAGATGAGCACATCAGGCTGCTCCACCCATACTTCGCCAGAGTATACTCCAGTCCCAGCAAGTCTCACCTGCTACTGGAATGTTTTCAGCATGTGCTGGACATATGTAAATGGCTCAAGCGTCCCAATGAATCGCAAGGCCTGGTTCCAGATGAAACGACGATG
>JAAEPI010001013.1 GCA_024232835.1 Cytophagales bacterium | reverse complement strand
TTTAAACTTTTCTCAAAAAAGAAGCGGACCACGCTCACTCGATTACGATTCATTATCATTTTTAACTTCGGCATTAAATGGAGGAGAAAGCTTTGGTGAATGTCTCATCCCACAAAGAGAGTTAAAGTCAATGTTAGATGAAACTTGCGGAGAGAATATTTATAAATTGCTGCAAATTTATAAGGGTGTTCAAGTTCATAGTTGCAAAATGAGTACAAGGCTTGATCTATTATATCCATCAATAATTTCTGGACTCGTATCAGCTCGAATAGATCCACTAAGAATTCCCCTCAGCGACAGTGATATTGACTATTATCATGTTCATTTGAAATGATTGGAAAACCTGGAGCAAAAATCCGGGAGATATCATTGGATCTTTGGACTGGGTTTCATTACCGATGCCATTAACCAATTCAATGTGATTGCTTTGGATTTAGGGGAGACTCACAGGAATCGAGACAATTATCGGATCAACTGAGATATCTACAATTCCTAGTCTATTTTCCATAGTTCGATAGCATAGCCGTCCTTCACATCGTCTGTGCTTCCATTTCCAACAAAGGCGATTCCAGTCCATAGATCGAAGTGCCCAGTAG
>JAAEPI010001012.1 GCA_024232835.1 Cytophagales bacterium | reverse complement strand
TTGCTACTCGTTGAGTAATAGAGAATTCGCTATCTGAGTACTTAGTCTTCTTAGTTAGGAAGTCTGCATTCCCAAGATCACGATTAACTCTTTTATTCAGGATTGTCATGTTTCCCAATCTATAAACAAATTGGTCATGATCTCTGCCTTCAATATTATCCCAGCCTTCTTGAACTGATTCCGGCAGGATGTGTTCCAAATTGTATGAATCGCTCTCAAAATCATACGCATTGTTTGACACATGTTTCTCTATTTTAAATAGAATGTATCGCACAACTCTTTTATTTCTAGCCTGAGTAGTCCTCAGTTCCTTTTCATTAAAGTCACCCCTGAATTTGGCATCTGAGACATACAATATTCCAAGAGCGGTTATTAAATCTTGTAAAGTATTTATTGTATTGTTTGAAAGCTCAACCGCTAGTCTATTATATACCCTCTCTTGCTCGTTTGTGGGAAGATTTCCTACAATATTATATCTAAAGGAAATTACACAACAAGATCTCAAAAGAGAGGTGAAGCCTTCTTTAGAAAATTTATTATATGCAGATAAAAGAAGTGGGTAAAGTTGGCGTACTTTAAACATCCTAAGAGTTTTGATATGCCTTTTTTGCTCATTATCCCAAAGAGAATCTTCGCTGTTGGGTAAAGCAGCAAAAATGTGAGCACTGCTATCAAGGTTCCGCATTAAATTAAATACTTCTCCTTTGGAAGAGATACTTTCTCGTATACGCTTGAAAAGTTCAGAATGCCTTACAAACTTATTTTGACTGTTCCAGTGAGCTCTAAGAAAATCAGGTAGGCTGTCACTGCCAATTAGACCAACTAGTCTCTCCCAACGATTATCAAGTTCTGTCATCTCATGTTCGTCAGAACCATGATTGTGAACCACGGCAAATAAGTAGTTTTTTAATAAATCTGTTGATGAAAGTTTAACTCCTCTTGCATTGAGAGTTTCGAAAACTTTATATGCATTCAGTTCGTCGTTCACAGTGATTACCGTGAAGAATAACTTATCAGCAAGAGAGTCAATAAATCGGGCAAGTTCGTCCCCTCTTCTGTTACCTGAAAACTTTTGTTTTACTACATTGAAAAACCAGTCGTAGGCCTTCCTCATTAAGTGTTCAGTTGCCTTTAGATTTCTTTTAGGTGCTGTTTCCAACGGAACAAGATACGCTTGATATAGATTGTTGTTATTTCTGTTCAGGTTGAGTTTACTTCTTGGAATCAGTGTTACAGGGTCTAGATAACCTATAAAGGTGCTACGAAGTTGATCAAGTCGTTGTTGGTTCTTTTCTGACTCCAAGTCATCCTCTACGAGTTTTTTGAGGTTGCCAAGAAATGCCAAAACTAGAATGCTCAATGTCGTGAGTCTCTGTTGACCATCAATTACATCGAAGTTCTTGCTATCCTTGGATTGTAAAACCAAATATCCCATATAGTGTTCGTCTTCTCCACCTTCTTCGAAAAGACCTTCAATATCTTGCCAGAGATCGTCCCATTCGGTTGCTGTCCAGCTATAGTCTCTTTGAAACCTCGGGACAGAGTAAATGAGACCATTTCCAACTAGTTGTCGATATGTTCGGTTGGATGTATCTAAGTTCATGGGTTAAAGTTACGAACATGAATGCTGAACTGCTAGCTGCCTACAATAAAGTGCTCCAACAAAACAGTGTTTTATCGACTGTTAGGTCAAGATACAACCATTGTGTGAGTAACTAACGGATTTGTGAGTTAAGGTCTGGCAAATAGTCTGTAAAACTCAGTTGGGTGAAGCATCCAGGCTAAGGGCTATAGGTGTTCCTAGGAGCAAGACACTTTGTTAACTGCCAAGTTGGAAGTTTCATGTGTGTCTGAAATGTGTACATGTAGTGCCTATTTTTCATGGATTCATTTTTTTGGATATTAGCGGACATAGGTTGGCCTTCCATTGAAGGATTGGCTTGTGATTTTATCATGTCAAAGACCGTTTTATTGACCACCGTTTCAACTGGTGTTTAAATTCGCAGGAATCCACTTCTCTACAACATATTTGATAGCAGAAACGAGGGGACGACCATATTGGTAGAAGAAATCTTTATGCATACAGGACTCTATGATGACAATCCCCGTGTCTGGAAAATTGTTTGGATCATGGTGGCTCAGTGCGCCGTTAGAGGGCTAGGCTTTTTATATGCACATGCTGGAATTAAAATGGACGAGGCTGGAAAATACATAGTGAATTCCTACCACGAGGTTGGACAGAGAAGGAATTGTTAATATTTGAATAGCACTTGTACGAATGCCAACCAGACTATGGCACGAGCTATATTGTGGGTAAATATCTCCTTGAGGATACCATGGCAGACTATGCCCGACTGAAAGAGAATGAAGGTGAAGAGTTTAAGCTCAAGGATTTTTTTGATGAATTAAATTTGACAGGAAATATTACTATATCATTCGTACGTTTTCAAAGAACAGCTAGATTTGACGTTCAAGTTATAAATATGTTGACATTAGATCAACTGATTTGTTCACCTTGCTCAGTTAAATCCCACCAGTAGATTTTATTACCCGATGCTTGCATTGAATGAGAAAATATTCCAAATTCACCTCATGAGCCTGCTTTTGTCGGCAGACAGGCTTGCTCCGAAGTACTTGCTTTATCAATAAAAAAGAACATAAAATTCAGAAAGAATTTGCAACTAAATGAATAATACATCGTAATATTGCTATATATAAATTATACATCATGAATACATCAGAAGAATTAAAACAAATTGTAAAAGAAAAGTATAGCGAAATCGCCATGCAAGAGCGTGACATCAATGCTTCATCTTGTTGTGGAGCAACCGACTCCTCGCAGAAGGTATACAACATTATGACCGACGACTATAGTGAATTGGAGGGGTATAATGCGGATGCCGATCTGGCGTTGGGATGTGGGTTACCTACGCAGTTCGCTCATATCAATAAAGGGGATACAGTAATCGACCTAGGGTCTGGAGCTGGGAATGATTGCTTTGTGGCTCGACATGAAACAGGGGACACGGGGAAAGTGATCGGGATCGATTTCACTGAGCCTATGATTGAAAAAGCAAGAGTAAATGCCGATAAACTGGGTTTTAACAATGTGGAATTCCGCTACGGGGATATTGAACAAATGCCTGTGTCGAATAATCATGCGGATGTGATTGTGAGCAATTGTGTGCTCAATCTGGTGCCGAATAAGAAGAATGTAATCGGTGATATTTTTAGAGTTTTAAAACCCGGTGGGCATTTCAGTATTTCAGATATCGTACTTGTGGGTGATTTACCATCGGCTTTGCAGGAGGATGCGGAAATGTATGCCGGGTGTGTAGCTGGTGCGATTCAAAAGGATGACTACATGGGATTTATCAATGAGGCCGGTTTTGATAAAATGACCATTCAAAAAGAGAAGCCCATAGTGATTCCAGACGACATACTATCTAAGTATCTGGATAATGAGGCTATGGAAACTTTCAAAAGTGGAACTACCGGAATTTTCAGTGTAACAGTTTACGCCGAGAAGCCTGGAGTAAAATCAGAGAAGCCCAAAGTAAACTTGTCAGAATTACAAGAGGCATGCACGCCTGATAGTGGATGCTGCTAATCGAAGAATAATAAAGTGATGAAAAAGCCCTGATCAAACATTGATCAGAGCTTTTTGATTGTAGCCATCCTTTTGATTTGCCCTTCAATATCGCTGGTTCCCTCGATGTGGATATGTCCCCACTTGCCAACAGCGAAAAGTATGGGCTCAAGATTTCGCCCCCTTTGAGTGAGATTGTAATCAAACGTCAGTTTGTTATCTGGATTTCTTGTTTTCTCCATAATTTGTAACTACTCAGGAGTCAATTTAGCAATAAGTTGAAGGTTCGGTAAAATGTCGAGAGATTGCTTGATGAGCGTATCAATGACAGATCGTAATGTTGCAAAATTCTGAGCTCCTGTAGTTGAGCGGAACTGTCCGGAAATTTTCTGTTTTACTTTCACATTTCTAATTGCTCTTTCAGAGACATTGTTGTCAGCTGGTACGTGTAGATGGTCAAGGAAAACGCACAGGTTGCTTCTATATTTTTTGAGTCGTTTAACGAATGTGACAAGTTCCTTATGCTTTTCATCGATACTGATTTCCAGTAGTCGATCCATTCTTTCTCCTATTTCCCTACTTTTCGGGCAATCGCTTTTATACTGTTCGGGTTGCAGGATTTTCTTGAGTTCGAGGCTATCAAGAAATAGTTTTTTGCACTCCTCTGGCCAAAAATGTTCATAGCGTTTTTCCAGATATTCAAGGTCTCGTAGCAGATGGGCAATACATAATTGATGGCCTGCTGGCTGACATTTAAAATGAGGTTTCCATGCATCATGACATAAAATCGCATTGGGAAATCCTTGAGGAAATGTCTCTTTGATAACAGCGTATCCTCTGGAAGCAGATGCCTTGATAAATGTGTAGCGATCATTCTGCCATGCCCACATCCAGTTTCGCTTTCCATTCACTTTTGCCCCTGTTTCATCACTTCCTACAACAGGGGCATGGCTGATTTCTTGTCGGATTTGTTCATATACCCCTTGTGCTTTCTGGCTCAGCCTTTGGATGATGTTATCCACACTACCCTGACTGGGATGTAGG
>JAAEPI010001011.1 GCA_024232835.1 Cytophagales bacterium | reverse complement strand
GATATGATTGAATTCTTTAATGAAATTTTGGAAGTTACCACTCGGAGGGCGATAGATAACTCCACAGGTAAGTGAGTGATTGATAGACGATTGTGAGATTTTTACAAAAATTGATTCAAAGTCTGGAGTGCAATAGCCTAAGTTTTCAATGACTTCTACATTGAGGTGGTTTGCAACATATATTGCAACACCAGTGCCTTTTAATTTGTCTTCTATGGTGGATTGGTAAAAAGCATTGTAGCCAGGTATTTGATATAACTCTTTAAGGGGTTCATCAGTATTAGTTTCAGCTATCCCTATGACAGAAAATGCGTGATTGATACGTTTCAGTTCTGTCAATAGGGTGTCGAAGTTTGTGTTATTACCATCAATGTTAATGAAATAGGAGGAAAATTTTGTATTTTTAGCTAGTGCAGTGATATTTGGGCCTGGCTGTTTTTGGTCTTGGGTTACTGTAGGTAGTTGCATGATTACTCTGTTTAGCTCATCAGATGTGTAGCTAAGGCAATTTCCTAAAATATCAGAAATTTGTTGTATGGAATGTTCATCACCTGCAGCATCATCTTCATAAAATTTATCACTATTGTGATTGCCCATGTCATTGAACGGGTTATACCGAGGTGTGATGTTGGAAGAGCATGTTTTGCATACCCATAGACTATTAGCTGTACAAAAACCAGCTATCTTAAAGCACTTGGTGTGGATGGCAACAAAGCACACTTCACATTCCAATAATGGTTGACCAAATTTTATGGGGTTCGAGCATGGTTCACAGACCTCTTTGATCATTTTCATGATCATTTTAAATAACGGTCTAGGGTGGTCCAGAAGAACCAACCCTAGGTGCTGACTCCTGTTTCACATGACTACTATACTTTTCACGTTT
>JAAEPI010001010.1 GCA_024232835.1 Cytophagales bacterium | reverse complement strand
TTTGCAAAATCGTTTTACGGCAAAGTGTAAATTGGTAAATGCCTATGATGGAACATGTCAGTTCAGATAATTTTCATTTCTCGTTCGAAAACCTTCAAGCGAGTCGAGGATATCAAAAAAACAGTATTTCTCAGCCATTCTGAAGCGCTCATCAAGTTCATAGGGATACTCTGAAGTACTGCTGGATGCAATATCAAGACACGCGGCAATAAGGGATTCCCGCAATGCTTCATTGGCAGCAGGGTCTGATACGGAGCTGCGAACCGGGGGGATCAGTGACCGAATTTTACGCAGAAGTTCAGGAGCAGGACGGTCTATAAGAAACTGGTGGGCAAAAGCACGGGCATGCTCAACTGTTATAATCTCGTAACCGGCCTGTGTGTTAATGTGGTTTACATGCCTGCATATGTAATCATCAAGAAGAAGAACTTCTGCATCCAAAACCATTCCACCTGACCATATCATTTCTATAAGAGGGATAATGTCTATCAGATAGACATCTTCTCCTTCGATTCCATAACAACCAAGGATATCTATTGCACTCTCACGGGTTATATTTTCATGTATCATTATGTTATCTCCTTATTTAAATCTCAAATTTCAAATAAATTCCAAATAAATTCCAAATCTCAACATTCAAATCTCAGATAAATTCCAAATCTCAAAACCCAAATCTCAAATAAAT
>JAAEPI010001009.1 GCA_024232835.1 Cytophagales bacterium | reverse complement strand
TGGTTGAAACAGTCAATATCATACGAGTGCTAAATTGAAATGTTGCGTCTGCTGTTATGATATCATTTTGTGTTGAATGAGAATGATCAAAAAGAATATAACAGGAATTCCCTCGAATTGTGTGCAATGGATGGCCCCATCACTCCAGAATTTGATGTCATCATGGACATGTGGAAGGAACTCAACATGGGCACCATGAGGCTCTTCGATCGCACTGTCTCTGCTAGGAAGCTGGTGAGCCACACATATATAGGTTGTCGTGGAAATTAGTTGTGTCATCGCTGTAATTTCAGGTTTTGGTAGAGGTCAACAGAATGAACGCATGGATGGAGGCAACTAGGGAAGACAGGGACAACAGCATTTTCTACGAGGTGGACAAGAACATCGGAGAGGCCAGCAAAATTATGGGAGTGTGCTGGTTCGAATTCAGCTACTGCAGATCCTATTTCGGTATAATTTTGTTATGTTGAAACATGTGTGAGTATGACTTTGATTATGTCTGCTGCTACAGTTGCCATCGGCCGCCGCTGCGATGAGAAGGACAAGGTGGAAGAGATTGCCTCGCCCCTGGTGAAAAAATGTAAAAACGCAGAAAAAGCTTTGTGTGGAGTGGTGACCATCATGGAAAAAATGGAGTTCGATGAAAAAGATTCGGAATTGCCAATGTTGAAATTCAAGAGGGAATTGATGGTTCAGCTGCGCCAGTTTGCAGTCCAAGCTGAAGTGATCTACAGAC
>JAAEPI010001008.1 GCA_024232835.1 Cytophagales bacterium | reverse complement strand
TAACGCGGTTTAAATTTAAAAACGCCAGAGAAGAAACTTTGAAATTGGCGACGGCTTTGAATATCAATTTTAAATAAATCACAAATCACATTGGATTGGATATTGTGATTTATTTGAGATTTGAATATTGTAATTTGGAATTTACTAAAGTAATCGGCTTCCGCTTTGAAGCTGAAACCGGAGGTATGCTATGAATGATAACAAACAACTAGTACTCGTTGTGGACGACGAACCTGACAATCTGCAACTGATGATGCGCATTCTCGGAGATGATTACCGCTTGGCTTTTGCCACAAACAGTGTCGAAGCTCTGGAAGCCACTCGAAAATTGAATCCCGATATTATTCTTCTGGATATTATGATGCCTGAAACAGACGGCTACGAAGTATGCCGGCGTCTGAAGGCGGATAAAGCGACACAAGCTATTCCCATAGTATTCGTAACGGCAAAAGGAGAAACCGATGATGAAACCAAAGGGCTTGAACTGGGAGCCATCGACTATATCACAAAACCGGTCAGCCGGCCGATTGTAAAAGCAAGAATCAAGAACCACCTTGCTTTGAAAGCCGCCCGTGAAGAAATTATGGAACAGAACAAAGAACTCATTGAAGCGGCTAGTCTTCGAGAAGATATGGAACGAATCGCCCGCCACGATCTTAAAACGCCGTTAAGTGCAATTATCGGTTTTTCTCAGATTATGCTGGATATCAATGACAATCTTTCACCTAAAAATTTGGAATATATTGAAATAATCAACGAGTCGGGTTTGAAAATGGTGAATATGATCAACTTTTCTCTGGATCTCTTTAAGAT
>JAAEPI010001007.1 GCA_024232835.1 Cytophagales bacterium | reverse complement strand
TAAATAAATGTCGATTGCAGGAAATGGAAGAGTCAGCTAAACAGAACATGGAAAAGTTGGCTAGGAAGAATGAGGAACAAGTTGAACAAATGTTGCTGCGGAACAAGGAATTAGAAAATTAAACAAAGTGCTGATGGAAAAGAATCAGCAGCAGAATTTTCGCGAAGATCCAGCCAACTCTAATCGGCCTATGAAAATGACTTTACAACAGGACCCCAACAAGCAACAGGAAAACCGAAATTTCTGTGAGGATACAGCAAATTCGAATAAGCCTATGATGGAGCCAAATCTACAATCTCAGAATTTGGATTTTCGCGAGGATGCAGGGAAGAGCAACATCCCTCAAAAGGTGTTAGACTGCTGCGAAAAGCAGAATGCTAAACATTTCCCTTTGAAGGAAGTACAGACTGACTCTTCATCAACAAACCATGATGAGTGGTTGAGGGAAATGAATGCCGATCGAGTTAGACAATCGCCTTATAAATTTTTGGAAGAGGAAGTGAATTTGGCTTGGGCAAAAGTCAAAAGACGAGGGAACAACAAAGCTGGCCACATCATAATGGCGGAAATCGAGCAATTAGAGAACAATCGATCTATTTTGGAGGCAGACCGAACAACGGATCGATTTCGCCAAGAAAATTCTTCGTCAGATAGAACCCAATCTATTCTGTGGGAGGAGGATAAAACGATCGATCATTTTCGGAATGAAACGCCGGCACTGAACATTTTCATGGCAAAGAAAACCGAATTGAGCCAAGTAGTGGAGACGCGGGCTCCTGACTTTGAAGAGGAAGCTTTGCCTATTCAATGTGTGGATGTGCTGACAATGAAGCTCGATATCGAAGGAGTGACTTTTCAAGTTATACCAGACACAGGAGCAGGGCCATC
>JAAEPI010001006.1 GCA_024232835.1 Cytophagales bacterium | reverse complement strand
CCCACTTGGTTTTTTTGCTCCTATCACTATGCCAGCCAAGTTTCTCTTTCAAAGCCTGTGGAAACAGCAAATGAAATGGGACGATTATTTGAGTGAAGATCAACTCGTGGAATGGAACAGTATAAAAGAAGAGCTACACCAAATCGAAAACCACAAGCTTCCTCGCTTTCTTTACAATACTCAGAACACGACATACGAATTGCACTGCTTCTCAGACGCCTCGGCTAAAGTGTATGCCACTTGTATTTATCTCAGATGTATGACTGTCGATGGAACTCAGCACCAGAAGAATTGCAACTTAATTTTCTCCAAAGCCAGACTTGCTCCTATTGGAAAGACTAAGCCGATCTCGATCCCAAGACTAGAACTTCTGGCTGTTTTTGTTGGTGTCAAAATGATGGGCTTTGTATCGAAACAACTGCAGTTACCCATCCAGTCGCAATTTCTTTGGTCCGATTCCAAGTGCGTGCTAGATTGGATAAGATGCACTCGACCTCTTCCAGTTTTTGTTGAGAACCGCATCAAACAAATCCGAGAGGCAACAGAAATTTCTTTCAACTACGTTTCAACAAAGGAAAATCCCGCTGATTTATCTACGCGTGGTTGCTCTATGAAAAATTTGATGGGAACTGATCTGTGGTGGAATGGCCCTGAATGGTTACTGGAAGATAAGAACCTCTGGCCGGGTTTGGAAAATAATCACCTGGAAATGGAAAATACAAATGTGGGTTCAGTGAGCGCCTTAGCCATCACCGCATCAAATACACCAGCAGCAACGAAAACCCAACGAGAGATAAATCTACCAGCATTTCCTGTACCAGTCGAAAGATTTTCCTCGGCTGTAGCTTTTCACCGTATTTTGGCATGGCTACTCCGATTTTTCAATAATTGTCGTTCTGCAAAAAGTGCTAGATCTGTTGGGTTTTTATCGGCGTCAGAACTTGAGAGTGCAAAATTATACTACGTGAAAGTTGTGCAGCAAAGTCACTATGCCATCATTATTGCTAATCTCCAGAAAGAGCATTACTCGGGAATGCCAGTACAGCTTCGCCTTTTCCTTGATGAGAAAGGCCTAATTCGATGTGGAGGAAGGCTAGAAAATACCAATTTAACTTTTGGCTGCAAATATCCCATGCTTCTTCCGTCAGGCGACT
>JAAEPI010001005.1 GCA_024232835.1 Cytophagales bacterium | reverse complement strand
TATTCTTTGATAATCAATTTGTTAAGTGTTTTTCAGCAGATCCCAATTAACAGCGAATTCGTCCTAAGGAACATGCCGTGTCTGGATCGTTGGACCAAAAGAATACGGATATTCACACGCTGTGAAAATCGGAAACAGTATAAAAATTTCGGGTGCTGTATTTATGAACTCTAAAGCTACCGATTGGCTTTCTCTTTTGTATCGTGTAAGTATGGATGTTCAATTTTTATTTGTATCGATATCTCATCGATATTTATAAACTGGACATCCTCTTCAGCCTTGGTTCGTGTCTCACGAACCCTCATTATTTTCTACCCCATTCCCAACGCATCCGTCGGCTCAGGCACAAAATGACCAATGCCACCGGCACGTTCATCATTAAAAGTGGTTGGCACATCATCAGAATTCATACGTTCATTCCATGTGGTCACCTTTTGGCCATCGTCTTGTCGTACCATCGCTATGCATCCTTCGGAAGGGCAAACAATGGAGCATAGATTGCAGCCTACGCAGTTTTCATCAATGATTTCGGGTACGCGGTTTTCTTTATCTTCAGATAATCTAATCGCCTGATGTGCGCCATCCTCGCAAGCGATGTAGCAAAGCTGGCAACCAATACATTTGTCTTCCTTGATCTCAGCTTTTACCTTATACTCCAAGTTGAGATGTTCCCACGTTTTGACATTTCCAAGTGCCTTTCCTTTAAAATCATCAAGCGTTTCAAAGCCCTTCTCAGTCATATATCGCTCCAAGCCAGGAATCATCTCTCTGATAATACCAAAGCCATAATGCATCACCGCTGTGCACACCTGCACATTTGTTGCGCCAAGCAAAAAGAACTCCACGGCATCCCGCCAGTTCTCTATACCACCAATTCCAGAAATTGGAATATCTACGCCTGGGTGTTGGGCGCAGTTCTTCAGCATATTGAGGGCGATGGGTTTCACGGCTGGGCCGCAATAACCGCCATTGGTACTCTGACCATCTACAATTGGATACGGAACATACTGATCGATATCCACACCTATCACGCTCTGAATCGTGTTAATCAGGGAGATGGCATCCCCTCCTCCCGCATGAGCGGCCTGTGCAGGTTCAGTAATGTCTGAAATATTGGGTGTCAGCTTCACAATCACTGGAATGGTAGAAACTTCCTTTACCCACTCCACAATGGTTTGGAGCACTTTTGGTTCCTGCCCCACAGCTGAACCCATACCTCGTTCACACATCCCATGTGGACAACCAAAGTTCAACTCAATGCCATCTGATCCCGCATTCTCGACATCCTTCACAATCTGGTGCCATTGCTCCTTGGTTTCCACCATCAATGATGCAATCACGGCATGGTTCGGGAAGTATTTCTTCACTTCCTCTATTTCCCTAAGATTATCTTTCAATGGTCTGTCTGAGATAAGCTCGATATTGTTGAAGCCCACCATCCGATTGTCCTTATGGTTTAATCCTCCATATCGGCTGGAAACGTTGACCACTGGCACGCCGAGGGTTTTCCATACGGCTCCTCCCCATCCAGCATCGAAGGCTTTCATGACCTGGTAGCCTGAATTGGTCGGTGGTGCTGATGCCAACCAAAAGGGGTTGGGGGATTTTATTCCAGCGAGGTTTGTGCTTATATCTGGCATTGCTTTATGGTTAATTTAGTGACTAGTTAAATAGTCGATTATTTATTTCTCCAGCAGATTTCGCTGATAAGCGCAGATTTCTATTCAGCGAGAATCTGTGACATCTGCGGGAAAGTATTTTCATCAGGAACTCAAATATTCATGTATTCCAATAGCGGCCATCTTTCCTTCAGCTGCTGCATTCACAACTTCTGCTCCTCCATTCACAGCATCACCTCCTGCGAAGAATTTGGTATCACCACATCTTCCAAATGCATCAATTTCAATACGCCCTTTTTCATCAGTTGCTAATCCATCAATCAATGATAGGAAATCCACCTGCTTTCGTTGGCCAGTTGCTTTTATCACCATGTCACAGGCAATTTCAAATTCACTACCCTCAACCTCTACCAACTTGCCGCCTTTATTTTCGGTTCTTCTAAAACGAACACCCTCAACTTTTCCATTTCCAACTATCCCAATTGGTGCCGCATTGAATTCTCCCTGTACGCCTACTCCCTTGGCGAGCTTCCATTCAAATTCATATGCCCCCATCTCATCTGCACGTCTTCGATAAGCAAGCACCACAGATTCAGCACCCATCCGTGCTGACTCAGATGCAGCATCCATTGCAGTATTGCCACCACCCAGAACAACTACACTTTTCCCAATAGCCACATCCAGATGATTCATTTTTAGCACTTCTATAAACTCAGTTGCTCCTTTGCAATTCGCTAATTCCTCACCGGGAATATTTAGTGCCGAGGTAGTTCCCATTCCAATCCCAACAAAGACAGCCTCATAGGTTGATGCAAGGTTTTGAATATCCTCCTTTGACTTAATTGGTGAATCGTACCTTACCGAATAGCCAAACTGTTTCTTGAGATAATCCATCTCGATTAATGCTTCTTCATTTGTGATTTTATAGGGAGCAACGCCATGCACACTCAACCCAGATGGTTTCGCTTTTGTCTCAAAAATATCAACCGTATAACCCAAGGATCGAAGCTCACACGCACAGGAAACTCCTGAGGGACCTGCACCAATAACAGCTACTTTCTTCCCATTGGATTCAGCTAATTCGAACAACTCCTTGCCTTCATCGATCGCTTGTCTGGTTGCATGATTTTGCAAACGCCCAATTTCTACTGGCTTTATATTCTGTTCATTATAGACACACGATCCCTCGCACAACACTTCAGTTGGGCATACTTTCCCACAAGTGTTCCCCATGTAGTTTGACGCGTAAATAGTAGAAGCTGATCCAGAAATGTCTCCTGAATTTATTTGCCGAATAAAGAGAGGAATATCAATCTCAGTTGGACAGGCTTTCACACATGGTGCATCGTAGCAAAATAAACAGCGAGAACTTTCGTAATAGGCCTCCGTCTCATTCATCAGAGGCTTTTGCTGCTGGAAATTCTTCTCGAATTCTTCCTCAGAAGCAGGTCTTTTGAACTCGCTCATCGCTTGTTTATTGATTGCGAATTGAAGATTGGAAATTTTCGGTCTCTCATTTCTTTTGATATTCAGTGAGATATTTTTTGAATCCAGCTATTTGTTTTGACAAGCTAATAAGTCTAGTATGAAACTCCTGGTACTCTTTTGATTCAATGAATCCAGCCTCCTTTAGAATGTAAAGTTGATTCCTCACTTCTCCTGCCGATCCCTTCGCGTATCTTAAAAATCTAATAAAGTCCGGATTATTATTGTACTCAAATCCCTCGGCTATATTATTTGATATAGAAGAAGCTGCTCGTCGAAGTTGATCTTTCATTCCCCAATCATTTTTCAATTTCCCAACTTCGGAGAATCTGTAGATATCAGCAGCAATTTTTACAGCGTCTTGCCAAAGCTCCATATCCTCAAACTGAGCAATTTTCCCAGAGGTCTTATTGGTTTTTAAATCTTCCAAATCAAAATCTAATAATCTTTAATCTATAAATTTTCAGTTCAATCTTCAACCCTAATCCTACAATTCAGTCAATTTTCCGTATGTCTCTGGTCGGCGATCTCTAAAAAATTGCCAGGTTGATCTCACCTCATCAATCATGTCCAGATCGAATTCTGAAATCAGTAATTCATCGTCGTACTCAGAAGCCACATCAATCATCTGACCTCTTGGATCAACGTGATAGGAGGTTCCATAAAATCGGCCTAGATTCCAGGGCTTTTCCTCTCCTACCCGATTGATGCACCCCATGAAATAGCCATTTGCTGCAGCATGAGCGGGTTGCTCCAACTGCCATAGATATTGGGATAGTCCAGCCACGGTGGCACTCGGGTTGTACACGATCTCAGCGCCATTCAACCCGAAAATCCTTGCCCCATCAGGAAAATGTCTGTCGTAGCAGATATACACACCTATCTTGGCATATTTTGTTTCAAAAACCGGATAACCCAAGTTGCCGGGCTTGAAGAAGAATTTTTCCCAAAATCCTGAAGTATGAGGGATGTGATTTTTTCGATACTTACCAAGAATAGATCCGTCCGCATCTATAACCACGGCTGTATTGTAAAGAAAACCTGCTTTTTCCTTTTCATAAATTGGCACGATCATGACCATATTATATTTTTTGGAAAGTTCCTGCATCCTTTCAATAGTCGGGTTGGGTAATGCCTGAGCCGATGCATACCAATCCTTGTCCTGCCCCGGGCAGAAATAGGGGGTGTTGAATATTTCCTGAAGGCAAAGAATCTGCACTCCCTTCTTGCCAGCTTCCTCTATGTAGGGGATATGTTTATCCTCCATGGCCTGCATAATTTCTTCAATGCTACCTTCTCCCTCCGTCATTGGAAGACTCATTTGAATGAGTCCTGATTTTATTTTTCTTGACATTATCTCGTTATTTAATGGTTAGGGTCTATCGGATTTTATTGGATGCCCAATCGGATAGTATTCATTGTATAAACTCCTTTTAACATATTTTCCATCTCCTTTTTTTCCTTTGTATTCACAATTATCGACAATCACTTTCCCTCTGGAAATGACAGTTTCAGAAATTCCCTGAACTTCAAATCCTTCATAAGTATTGTAATCCACATTCATGTGATGTGTGCAGGTGTTGTTCACGCTAATTGTCTCCTTCCTGTCAGGATTGAACAACACAATATCCGCGTCACTACCGATGGCAATTGTTCCCTTTTTAGGAAACAGTCCAAATATTTTAGCCGCTGAGGTAGAGGTCAAGTCAACAAATTTATTGACTGAAATACGTCCAGCAACTACTCCTCCATTGTAAACCAGACTCATTCGATTCTCCACTCCAGGTGCGCCATTTGGAATTTGTGAAAAATCAGTTCGCCCCAATTCTTTCTGTTCCTTAAAACAAAATGGACAATGGTCTGTAGAGATGGATTGCAAGTCACCAAACTGCAGTCCTCTCCATAATTCTTTCTGATTCCATTTTTCACGCAAAGCTGGTGTCATCACATACTTGGCTCCTTCAAAATCTTCTTTCTCATAATAGGAATAGTCAAGGAACAGATATTGTGGACAGGTTTCTGCAAAAACAGCTTTGCCTTTGTCCCTAGCCAGCACTACCTGCTCCAATGCATCCGCACTGGAAAGGTGGACAATATACACAGGCACATTAGCAACATCTGCTATGGAAATTGCTCGATGCACACCTTCTGCTTCCATTTGCGTCGGACGAGTAAGCGAATGGTATTTTGGAGCTGTTTGACCCTTCTTCACGGCCTCCTTCACAATTTCATCAATCACGATTCCATTCTCAGCGTGCATACAAATGACTGTACCGTCTTCGCCCGCCTTACGCATGGCTCGATAGATGGTTCCATCATCTACATAGAGAACGCCTGGGTAGGCCATAAATAATTTATAGGAAGTGATCCCTTCATCTGCCAACATGCGCATTTCATTGATTCGATTGTCCTCCAAATCAGTGAGAATCATATGAAACCCGTAATCAATTGCAGTTTTGCCCTCAGCTTTTGCATGCCAGGTATCCAAGGCCTCCAAAGTAGAGTGTCCTTTTGTTTGTATCGCAAAATCTATTAGAGTGGTGGTGCCTCCATGCGCGGCGGCCTTTGTGCCTGTTTCAAAATCATCTGCAGATACTGTTCCACCAAACGGCATATCTAGATGCGTATGTGGATCAATGCCACCAGGGATTACCAGATAACCCTTTGCATCCAAGACCCGGTCAGCCTCCATTTCCAAATTCCTACCGATGACATCAATCGTTTCGTCTTCAATAAATATATCAGCATAGTAGTCATCCACCGAAGTAATTATCCGTCCATTCTTTATAAGTAGCGACATTATTGAGTTTTTTGTGAAGTAGTTTCTAAGATAAACAAAGAAGTTGAGAGTTCGGAGTTTCGAGTTACTCCTCCTCATCTGGGTACTTTGATTTTCGTTTGTAGGTTTTCTTGCTCTTTACAACTTGCTCTTTCATCTTTTTTCTTGATTCCGTGACCTGAGATTGTTGTTCTTTAGTTCTTTTTCGTTTTGGTTTTTCAGTGCTCATTTCTTGCCGAATTTACTAAAAATATATCCCACTATCATTGCCAAAAGAAACGATGGAAACATAACATCAAGTTTGACAAAAAGGATTCCAATATCTGGTAGGCTGGTCATTCCAAATTTGAAAATCGGAATACTTATAAAACCGGTAATCATAGTAGCAATCGCTCCCTTTTCTGTGTAGCCTTTCCAGAATAAAGACAAGATGATCACCGGACAAAAAGTGGCCGCAATTCCTGACCATCCGAATATCATAAACCAGAAAATAGATCGTTCGGGTGTGGTAACAGAAACGATCATAGCGATAGCTAAAGCAAATAATGCAATCCCCAATGTCACCCATCTCGACATTCCTGTCAGGCTTTCATCCTTCAAATCAGGTCTAAATATTTTTTGATAAAAATCTCGGGTTACTGCGCTGGAGGCCGTGACTAGAAGTGAATCAACTGTCGACATAATTGCCGAGAGGACTGCAGCAATGTAAATACCAATGATCACGGTGGAAAAGACATTGTCAACCATCATTGCTAGGACATCCTGTCCTCCATTTCCCAGGATTGCTTCAGGGTCTTGTCCAGCACTGGTGAAAATATATCGCCCCAATATTCCTATTAAAACAGCTCCGCTATCCGTGATAAGGGTAAACAATATGGCTACCCACCTGCCCTTATTGATCTCCTCCTCATTTCTTATAGACATGAACCGTACGAAGACTTGGGGTGATCCTAAGAAACCAAGACCGATAAAAACAAATCCACCAATGGTCATTATGTTGATGGCTGTGAGGCCTCCTTTACCCCAAATGTTTAAAAGACCGGGATCAATAGACTGAAGGCCTGAAACAATTCCATCCTTATTCTCGATGGCGAGATAGGCAGCAACAGGTAGCATAGCCAGTCCAACCAACATGATCAGCCCTTGAAATAAATCTGACCAGGCAACAGCTATAAAACCTCCTGAAAAAATATAAATTATTACAATCCCAAATCCGACAAGTGCACCGATGTAGTAATTCCATCCAAGAAAGGACTCAAATGCAGCACCTGTTGCATCGATTTGAGAGCTCACATAGATGGTGACAAAAATGGCAAGTGTAGCTGCAGCAATGATTCGGAGTAGATGCCCTGTAGATTTGAAATGGCTCTCTAGATAATCAGGAATGGTGATGGAATCATAAGAGTCAGAAAGCTTCTTAAACTTCTTGGCCATAAATAACCAACCAATGGCCACACCAACAACTTCGCCAACAACTACCCAAAATGCCTGAACACCAGCTATTGCGCCCATACCCGTAAGGCCTAGCAATAGCCAACCTGATTCACCGGTGGCTCGAGCTGAGAAGGCAACAACCCAATAACCCAGTTTCTTTCCTCCGACATAATAGTCTTTGATGCCTTTGATTCGTTTGGAGGCAAAGTATCCAATAGCGAAGAGGATGCCTAGATAGAGTAGAAGAACAATGTATTTTGTGGTCATTAATGGCAAGATAGCTGCTTTATCAATACATAAATCATTTGCAACTTTGCTATTAACTTTTCCTCTGAATTCGCAGATTCACGAAGAATGGATCGGCGAAAATCTCTGTTATCTGCGGCCTGATATACTCTTCAAACTAAAGCACCTTTTTCAAAAAGAAATAAATTAGGAACGAAAGACTAAACGTAACAAACCACGCATAGGAATAAAGATTTACAAAAAACGAACCTACACTATCGGCAGAGATGACACCAACGGTTACTAGAAATCCAGGCACGACTGGAAGTATACTAACTACAAAGGCAATCCAAGCTGGGACGTTCCACCCTTTGTATGGCCCATCTGGCTTGAAGAGGGCAGCCAAATCCAGATTGGTTTTTCTAATGATGTAATAGTCACAAATCATCACGCCTGCGATCGCACCGAGCAACGCCGAATAAGCAATCAACCATGTAAAAATATACCCGCTTGGATCAGCCATAAGCTTCCACGGGAAAATCAAAATGCCAATCACGCCTGTGATATAACCTCCCATCTTGAAGCTGATTTTCTTTGGTGCAATGTTGGCGATACCATTGGCTGGCGCCACCACATTCGCAGCAATATTGGTAGAAAGTGTCGCTATAGTCAGGCCAAGCATAGAAAGGATGACGACAAATGCGGAATCGAATTTCCCGAGCAAAGCCACCGGATCCCATATTGGTTCTCCGAAAATCAAGACGGTTGCACTGGTCACTGCAATACCAATAAAACTATAAAAGGCCATGGTTGTGGGAAGACCCAACGCTTGACCGAGCATCTGATCTCGTTGCGACTTGGCATAACGTGTGAAGTCAGGAATATTCAACGAAAGAGTGGCCCAGAAACCCACCATTGCTGTAAGGTTTGGCCAGAAGATCTTCCAGAAATCTACATTTGAATTCTGTGAAAGATTATAGGATGCATCAAGGATGTCGCTCATCGAGCCAACTTCCCACCATGCCCATCCGAGCATACCAGCACCAATTAACAATAAAAAGGGAGCAGCCCATGTTTCGAGTACTTTGATGGAATCAATGCCGCGATAAATGATGTAAATATTCAACGCCCAGAATAGCAGGAAGCTTCCAAACTGAGCCAGATTGATACCCATGAAATCTCCGAGATAGGCGCTGTTTGCCAATCCAGACATAAACACAAGCATCAACTGATAAATGGCTGCTCCGCCTATCCATGTCTGTATGCCAAACCAACCACAAGCCACCAAACCTCTCAGTAGCGACGCTAACACCGAGCCCGATATGCCAAAATTCAGTCGAAGAAAAACAGGAAGTGGAATGCCGTATTTCGTGCCTACATGCGCATTCAGAATCATAGGCACAAGCACTATCATATTTCCAAGAATGATGGTAATGAGTGCCTGCCACCAGTTCATGCCTTGACCGATCAGGCTGGAAGCCAGCATATACGTGGGAATACAGACGGCCATGCCTATCCAGATAGCGGCTATGTTCATCACGCTCCAATTTCTCTTGGACGCAGGAACTGGCGCAAAGTCCTCGCTGTATAAGGGTGAGGAGCTTACATCTTCTGTTAATTCAATAATTTCTTCTTTCATGATTTTTGATTTAATCCCCGCGGATTTCGCGGATTTACGCAGAAATATTACCGCAGAGAACACAGAGAACACAGAGCTTTTGTTTTATCTTCTCGAACGAATTTACATTATTTCTAAAAAGGTTCATTGGACATAAACATTGGGAAAGGCTGTAGGTTGAAACATTACATATCTATCAAAACGTGTGTCCTAAGGCTATTCCACCTCAAGGAATAAGGGCCGGACTACCCCAAAAATCTGGAAAATACAATGGTGTAAATCCTACTTTCGCAAAAAATCCACCGTCAGGCTTTTGAAATCTATATCCAAATCTAATTGGGATTAAATATTCATTCTCTTGAGCATCATAAATAAGCCCCAAACCTGTCTCAAAATAATGCTTCTTTCCTCTTAAATAATTAATCCGAGGAGAGAATGATACTATCTCATATCCATACATCGGCAAATATTGAAAACCTATCCCAGTAGATATTTTATTCTTTTCGTCAATAGAAAATAGCCTGTCATAAGTGATATTGTATAAAACTCCTGCACTTCCTAAAATTTCTACATAAACAGTATTCCTTGAAATCAGGTTAGCATCATTTTCCTGTGCATATATTTTTGGTTGAAAAACCATCAACAATACGATTATTACCAATCTCTGAATCATACTAATTATCATTTTAAAATATAAGGCCAATTCAATCTTATATGTCTTTGACGCTTTCAAAGCCAATTGTTAGCGCAAAATATGAGGAAGATGGTGTTGTGGATGAAAATGTCAAAGAAGACGCTGAGAAAGTGAAATTATGGGGTGCTGAATTAGGATATGGAGTTGAATATTTTTTCGATGAAAATTTTAGTTTGGGTGGAGAATTTGGTGCTAGATATATTCATCTAAATTATAATGATGAGTCAATTGAAGAATTCTACAATCCAGATACGGGTTGGGAACAATCAAAGGTTGAGCACAATTATAATTTTAGTTTTAAACCAACCTACTCTCGTATTTCTCTCAATTTCTATTTCTAAAATAAAATAATGGGTGCCATAGAAATCAGATACCCCTAAGTTTGTGCCTCCTGATGAATATCCTTCCCGCAATGCGGACAAAAATCAATGTGCTTCTTCTTATGAGTCATATTGAAAAAGGCCGAACTCAATATACCCGTAGGCAATGCAATGACCAAAATCCCAAGGAGCGACATAAAACTTGCTACTGTCTTTCCCAAAGCCGTGATTGGATATACATCCCCATAGCCTACGGTAGTTAGTGTGGTAATAGCCCACCAAAATGCGGATACAATATTTGGAAAAACCTCAGGCTGGGCCTCATGTTCTGAATAGTACATTAGCGATGAAGAGAGCAACATAAGGATGAACATCACAAAGGCAGTAATACCTAGTTCAGGTCGCTTGTCTTTCAGCACTTGGATCACGACCGTCATGGAATGATTGTATCTGGTAAGTTTCATGACTCTGAACAATCGGAGCAAACGTAATATTCGAACAAACCTCAGATCCATTGCGACGAATAGAGGTAGATAAAAAGGCAAGATGGCCACCAAATCGATCAAGCCATAAAAGGAAATAAAGACTTTAAAAAATGCACCGACAATACTCATGTTTTTATGAAGCAAATCAGCTGTGAGGAGTCTCAGTATGTATTCGATAGTGAATATGATCACAGACCACTTCTCAAATTGATAAAATGCATCTGCATACTCCAAACGTAGCGGCTCAAAGGATTCCAGAATCACTCCCAACACACTAAGAATGATAAGTGTCATAATGAAGATATCAAAAAACTTGCTGTGATGGTGCCCTGATTCAGGTTCTATCACGTTGAATATTTTCTCTCTAATGTTCATCTTTGAGTGATTGGTAGGCATGAGTAATTTAATCAGAAAATCTCGTGAGTAAAAAGCGACCCCTTTGTAGTAACCAGACTTTCGTCAATTCCTTGATAGTCTCTGCATATTTGAATAGAGTCAATCACCATGGTATGCTCCAGATAAAAAATATACTCCCTAACAACAGGGGTAAATTCCGAGCCAAAGCGTCTTATTACCATTAAGAGTTACCCAAAGTCGGCAATTTAAGGTCATTAAATCCAACAACATCATTTCAAATACGATAATGAAAAGCTCAAAAATCCTATTTTTTCTCGCAACTATCAACGCAACTAGTTCCTTATTTGCTCAACAAACGATCGGTTTGTTTACCAATACCACAGATGCGTATGATGGATATACATTATTTGCACCTATGACAAATTCTACTACTTATCTCATCGATAATTGTGGTGAAAAAGTGCATAGTTGGAATTCTGATTATAATCCTGTTTTTCGGCTTACCTTCTCGAAGACGGAACATTATTGCGTACTAGAAACACTAATAATTCAACGTTCTCTGTTGGTGGGTCAGGTGGAGGAATAGAAATGATAGATTGGGATGGAAATGTGATTTGGGAGTATACCATTTCTTCTTCTACGGAATGCCAACATCATGATATAGAATACTTACCGAATGGGAATATTCTGGCTGTTGTCTGGGATTCTAAAACATCCGATGAAGCAACGCAAGCTGGGAGAACAACTTCTGGAACTACTCTTTGGTCTGAAAAAATTATTGAAATTCAACCTGATTTGGATAGTGGTGGTGGCACCATAGTTTGGGAATGGAAAGTATGGGATCACCTGGTACAGGATTATGATGACACAAAAGACAGTTACGGAACTGTTTCCTCCTCTCCGGAATTGTTGAATATTAATTACACATCAGGCAGTGCCACAACTGAAGATTGGCTTCACGTCAATTCCGTTGATTATAATGAAGAGTTTGACCAAATAGTACTAAGCAGTCACAGTTTTAGTGAAATTTGGATTATAGATCACTCAACAAGTACTGCTGAAGCAGCAAGTCATTCCGGAGGTACATATAACAACGGTGGAGATCTATTATACAGATGGGGAAATCCTCAAACGTATGATCAAGGTACTGATTCTTATCAACTCCTTTTTGAACAACATGATGCTATTTGGATTGAAGATGCTTACACTGATGGAGGCATGATTATGATGTTTAACAATAACGCAGGTTCACCGTCAAAATATTCAGAAGTAAACATAATAGATCCACCTGTAGACGCAGATGGGAACTATTCTTATTCCGGATCAGCCTACTTACCATCAAGTTTTCACTGGACATACCAATCTGCATCTCCTACTGATTTTTATGCTACAAATATTTCAGGCGCTCAGAGATTACCAAATGGAAATACGCTAATTTGTTATGGGCCAGTAGGTACATTTTTCGAAGTAGATTATGAGGGAAACACACTTTGGGAATACGTAAATCCAGTATCTCAATCTGGAGTTTTAACACAAGGTGATGAAGCAACCAAAAATTCAGTATTTAGAAGTTATAGATATCCGACTGACTATGCAGGATTTGACGGGCAAACTCTTTCCTCTCAAGGTTATATAGAAAGTGGGTCCACATTTAGCTGTACATACACGACTGGAGTAAGTGACAATGAGTTTGACACGGCAACTTCAGTATTTCCCAATCCTGCTCAAAATAGTTTTTCAATTTCATCTGCAAGTGGCCTGGGTTCAGTCACTCTATACAATATGATGGGAGAAAGTGTTACAGAGCAAACTATAACTACGAGCAGTGCCACTATTGACACAGTACAACTTCCTGATGGAGTATATCTTGTTAAGATATTGTCAGATAATGGAAAGATGTCTGTTAAAAAATTACTTCTAGCGAAGTAATAATTATTCATTCTATATAGAAATGAATAGCACTCTGCTAACAGTCAAATTTTGATCACCGATCCAACCAACTCTTAAACTCCCCTACCCGTTCTCGAGAAACAATTATATCTTGAGCTTGAAAACTCTTCAATACAAGCTTTAGTCGGCTGTTTGAGAAGGTGATTATCTCCCCAAGGCTATCAAGGTGAATGATGTATTTGCGGTTAATGCGAAAGAAGGTTTGCGGATCGATCATTTCCGCAATCTGGTCGAGGGTGAAGTCAAGAATGAATTTTTGCCCTTTTGTGGTCTGTACATAGGTAGCTTTGTCCTGACTATAAAACAGCTCCACATCGGCAGTCAACACCGATTTCAAATGATCACCTACCTTAATAACAAAACGCTCCTTATATTTCTTTGATCGCTGTTGCAGCAGGTAGATTAGCTCAGCAGTGTGATTAGACCGGGTATGACCTTCTGTTTGAGACTTGAATTTATTTAAGGCTTGCTTCAAATCTTCAGGCACAATCGGCTTCAGCAAATAGTCTACACTGTTTACTTTGAATGCTTGAATGGCGTACTGATCGTAAGCGGTTGTGAAAATTATTGGGCAAGTGACCTTTGCTCGTTCGAAGATTTCGAAGCTTTTGCCGTCTGCCAGTTGAATGTCGAAGAAGGCTAGGTCAGGTTCATCGTTTTCGGAAAACCATTTCACCGAGGATTTTACAGAATCCAGTCGAGCCACTACTTCAACCGAAGTGTCTAGTTCTAACAGCAGCTGAGCAAGTCGGTCTGCTGCTATTCCTTCGTCTTCTATGATTAGTACTTTCATATATTCATTTTGCCACAGAGAAACAGAGTTAACAGAGTTTTGATTTCATTTTTGTATGCCTTCTTCGTCTTCTCAGCACACTCTGGCGCTGCGCTTTTCTATTCAAATTTCAACAAAGGAATACTTACCCTAAACGAATCCTCCGTTTCTGTCACCTCCACTTTTTGGTCTGACAGCATTTCATATCTGGAAATGATATTGCTCAGACCAAGTCCGTTTGAGTCTTGCTTCGGCACATTGATCGGATTCAAATTATTCTCAACCGTTATCAAATCTCCCTTCTTTGAAATTTCGATTTTCAACGGATGTTCGTTCGAGACCTCATTGTGTTTGATGCAGTTCTCAAGCAACATTTGCAACGCAACGGGTGGAACCGACCAATTTTCATTTGACTCTTCCAAATTAGAATAATCAACATCGAAATTTTCACCAAAACGAATTTTATTTAAATACACGAATGATTTGAGAAATGCTACCTCCAGATTCAAATCAACCACTTCATCATTTTGGTGATCTAGTACGTAACGATACACTTCTGATAATTTTTGGATGAAATCCACTGCTTTGCCTTGATCGTCATAAACAAGTGAAGAAAGTGCATTTAAACTATTAAAAAGGAAATGCGGATTTACCTGACTTCTGAGCGACTCAAACTTCGACTTCAAATTTTCATTCTTTAACCGCTCGACATCTATGGCTGATTGCCTCCAAGCCATCAAGAAGCTTCGTCCGTGAAACCATAGAGCAACAACCACTGTAATCGACAAAGGCACTTTGAGCAAACTCAACATTCCCTCCGCCTCAACTACTGCTATGAAACTTGCTCCAAAATATAGCTCAACATACATATAAATTATCATCGTCGAAGCAACCAAGGTATAGACAAACATTCCAATTAGGCCTATGATTGTCCGCTTGATTGGGGTCTCGAGCCAAGTCCAGCGTTGATCAATTAAGTGAACAATCGCTCCATTTCCATTTCCAAGTACTACCCAAAAAACTGAAGAAATAATGGCACTTTCTAAAAAACCAGAATAATTGCCTGAAGCTAAATCATTCTGAGCGAAAAAGAAGCCAATGACAAAACCACCTACCAGCGGAACCACCAGCCATTCGACCAGAGTTCCCTTCCAGGTATTCTTTGGAGCACAAGCTGGAATAATTTTCATTTCTAGATTTTAAATGCAAATTAAGGGATCAGATGATTACATCATCCTATCCTACTGATTTCTACTTTTTCGATTCTGTTTCCTCCCCACTACAACTTTCGACATAATTGCCCACCATACTTTTACCCCATGCCGGAGCGATTGAAGATTCGGGACTTGAAGAGTCAAAGAGTTCTATCGATCTATTGATTAATCCGCATGGTACCTCTAGATCAGATCCAAAGAACTGCGCCGTACCAAATTGCATTTGTCCCATAAAAAGCGTTGCTCTCGGGTTGTCAGGATCCATTTTCATCGCTTTGCCAAAAGATGCCATAATGCCTGGCGATAGGGTCTGTCCTCTGGTAGCTGGATCTACTCCAATCTTGATCATATTGATAAATCCTTCGAAAAGGACAATCTCCACATTGTTCTCAGACAATTCCGACGCTTGCTTCAGTGAGGCAAGAGCTTGATCCAATACCGCATCTTTTACTTGCAAATCCTGAATACGAAAGGCCTTAAAAACATTCGCCAAAGAGGCATAATAATACGGCTCCCATTGCATTTTTTCGGCCTGTCCAATGCGAGTGAACTTATTGATAACTGGGTCGAATGACTCGACAGTTTCTGCGGCATAAAGCTCAGCAATACTTGCCTCCATGGTTTCGATGTACTTCTTGCTTTGCGCTAATGAGGCTGTAACCAGAAGTGTACATGCGATCGTTAATTTTAGTGTTTTCATATTATTTGGTATTTAGATGTTGGACATTGGTAGTTAGATCATTGGAATTAGAGGCCAAAACAAAGTCTAAAGTCTAAAGTCTAAAGTCTAATATCCAATATCCAATGTCCAATGTCCAATGTCCAATGTCCAAGATCTACTTCACAGTTATTTCAATTTTCATATCCCCTTTTACTTCGAATTTGCTCTCATCAAAATCTGGAGGGCCAAACATGCCTCTGGCTTCATTGGAAAATCCATAGGCTTCAGTTGGCATCCCAAATGAATTCTTGTCAAGATCTCCGTTTGCATTCGCATCATGAACTACAGAAACTGCGTAGGTACCATCTGGTACGTTTTCGAATTCTATACTCACCATTTCTTGATTGTCTATAGTGATCTTCTTCAGTTCTCCATCTTTGAGCCAATTTGATTCGTCATCAAATAGCGTTACTTGAATGATCCCTTCAGTACTCGCTACATTTTTCACTATTATGGTTAGTTTTCCACCGTCATTAGCCAATACAGATAGCGTGGCTACCATCAGGCCCAGAATTGTTAAAAGTTGCTTTCTCATCATTTTTATTTGTTTAATTGTTATCTATTGATTTATAAATTTTCTAAATTATTTTTCGCTTGATCCCTTGTGAGGGTTATGAACAGACCCACAAAAAGGAATCGTTTGGCTGGTTGCGTTATGGGTCTGGATTCATAGAAATCATCTATCCCAGCCTCATCTTCAAATTCATACCCGAATACATTATTTCGTCCTAATAGATTAGTTGCTGACACATAAAGAATCACATTTTGCTTATATATGTATGCAAAATTGAAACTCAAATCCGAGTAGTTTTTGGTCCTACTCCCATTGAATTTCTCTGCATTCGGATCATTGTATGGCCGACCCGAATTGAAACTGTAGGACGCACCGACTTGCGTTTTAATAGATGAAATGAATTGCTTATAAACTAAAGACACATTGTGTCCGGCTGCAAAAGTTGGCCGTGCAAGACTGAGATAATCACGATGATCTCGCTTCGTGTCCATGTAGGAATAAGACACCCAATAATCTACATTTTTAATCGTCTTTGTATCCCTCCAAAAAATGTCAATACCTCTTGCGTATCCTTCACCTGAATTTAAATAGACGGTTGGATTGAATCGGTCTGCTGGATCGTATTTTACCAAATCATTATATTCCTTATGATAGATTTCGGATCTGAACGTATAACCATTCCGGATTTTTTGATAGCTGATCATGTAATGGTCAGCACGCTCATAACTCATCTGATGTGATCGGATCAAAAGGTCTCGAGTGGGTAACTGATGGAACTTTCCGTATGCCGCTGATATCTGGGCATCCTCACCTGTTTTAAAAGCCATTGACAAACGAGGTGAAAGAGTGTTTTCATCAAATATTGAATAATGTGAATACCTGAGTCCAGCTCTCAAAGTCACTCCGTTCGTGACGTAATAATCCAGTTCAGTGAAACCCGCAACGAGGGTGTTGCTATAGTCTGACATTTCTTTGGAATCATCAGCCAGGGTTACATCCTCATCTTCGTCAGTTCCGATGATTTCTCCTCCCACCTTAAGGGTAACATTTGAAATGTCCGATGTGAAATAAGTTTTTGCGTGATAACTATCCTGTGAAACCTTAACCTCCATTTCATTTAATAAAATGTCCTCAGTGGTAGCTCCATAGGATAGTCCAATAAATCCAGTACTATGTGAGCCAATGGCTAGACGGTAGCTGGTATTAAAATACCCATTTTTGTTGACCAAATCAATGTGGTCTGTATTGAAATCATTGACACTTGGCCTGTTAAGAATAAAGGAACTTCTGTCGTAATTGGCATACACTTTCAACATATCGTTCTTTGAAAGCCGCTGACGAAGCATAAAGGTCCCATTGGTGGAAGAAAAGCCATCCTCCCAATCAATATCCTGCTTAATGATGTTGTTATAAGGGTTCAGATCTGTGTACTGCACCTGACCGTAGATGGATCCATTCTCCCATTTCTGGGTATGTGAAACATCCGTTCCAACAGTCATGAATGAAAGGTCCGTTCGTGTTTCATCAGGAATGTCATTAGAACTGAGAGCCAAAACGGATGAAAGTGCTTGGCCATACTCGGCTGAATATCCACCAGCACTGAAAAAAGTGCCTTTAAATAGAAACGGAGAAAATCGACTTCTTGATGGGACATTATTAGGTGAGGCGCTATAAAAATTATGTACCAACACCCCGTCAATAAATGCTTGGGTTTCGTTTGCTGT
Organism: Cytophagales bacterium; assembly: GCA_024232835.1. Taxonomy (GTDB): domain Bacteria; phylum Bacteroidota; class Bacteroidia; order Cytophagales; family Cyclobacteriaceae; genus JAAEPI01. Next base: position 14,925 of record JAAEPI010001005.1, on the reverse strand, counting down.
TCCCCCTCTTACAAAGAGACGACCTGTCTCACCATTTGTGGTTGTTCCTGGCAGTTTATTTAGTGCTCCAGATATATCAGCAGTGGCGCCTGCTGTCATGGCAATGTCAAGTGGTTTTAAAACTGTTGCCTTCTTCTTGTCACTTGCTTCAAAACTTCCCGCCGTGATCGTAACCCCGGAAAGCCTATTTACGATTTCTTTGAGTTGGACGTTCATCCCGACAGGTTTAGAAACATCAATCTTCTGCTCAAAAGGTTCAAAACCTATGAAACTAATCACAATGATTTGTTCCCCATTTTCAGCAGTAATAAAAGAAAACAAACCATCTAGGTCTGTGGTAGCTCCATCATATGTGTCCTTGATATAAACGTTGGCCCCTGGAAGACTTTCACCATTTTCATCTGTGACCCGCCCTTTTACCTGAGCCGTAGCTGCGATTGTAGTAGCAAAAAGAAGAATTGAAAATAGTGCTTTTGTCATTTGACTTGTGATTAATTACAAGCCAAAACTGAACAAGAGGGTGTATTAGAAATAATGAAACCGACTGAGTGGGGGAATTATAGGGATGAACTGAGGGAATTCGAGGATGAGTATTTATCTTGAACAAATGATGGATGAAATATCGCTTGCAACCACCTGCCTTCAACTGGCCAGTAAGGATTTGGATATAGAGGATTCCGTAGAGCTAGATGGTCAAGTAAATCCAATGAATCTATTGGAAAAATTGCTTGAAGTCCGTATCAAAGAAATGCTTGATAAAGACTTTAATGGTCTGATTGATGCCTTCTATCGGATGGATATTTCTGAAAACAAAGTTCAGGCAATCCTTGAGCTCTCAAAACCAGACGAAGTGGCCATTTCCTTAGCAAAAGTGGTGATCGAAAGAGAAAAACAAAAGGTAATTACCCAAGAACGGTATCGGTCATAGTTGAAAGTTTCGTCACCCGATCCACCATTTTCTTAGATCCAATGACAAAAGGTGTCCGCTGGTGAAATGACGTTGGCTCAATCTCCATAATTCGATTGATGCCATCCGTGGCTACTCCTCCTGCCTGCTCAGCAATAAATGCCAAGGAATTGCATTCGTACAATAAACGGAGTTTCCCGTTTGGGGATTTCTCAGTAGCAGGATACAAATAAATGCCGCCCTTCAACATATTTCTATGAAAATCTGCGACCAATGAGCCAATGTACCTTGCACTCATTTCTTTGGCCTTACACTCTTCCAAGTATTCTTTTATTTGCTCGCCAAATTGATAATAGTAACCCTCATTGATCGAAAAGATCTTTCCATCTTTTGGACAGGTCAGATTTTCGTCTGAAAGAACAAATTCGCCAAGCGAAGGTTCAAGTGTGAAAGAATGCACCCCATGTCCTGTTGTGTAGACCAACATCGTTGATGATCCGTAAAGAATGTAGCCTGCTGCAATCTGATCCGTTCCAAGCTGCAGAATATCTTCGTCCTGAACGGGTCCGCCGATTGGAGATATACGTCTGTAAATACTGAAGATGGTTCCAATAGAAACATTCACATCAATATTTGAAGAGCCGTCTAGGGGATCCATGCACACAACATACCGGCAGTTCTGATTCAGATGAATAATTTCCTGCTCCTCTTCTGAAACAATTGCACACGTCATGCCTCCGTTTTTAAGGGCACGAGTGAACCTGATGTTGGCAATTACATCCAGTTTCTGCTGATCCTCACCTTGCACATTTTTTGATCCATACGCTCCTGCAATATCCAGAAGACCGCTTTTGTTTACCTCTCGGTTAATGATCTTACCTGCCAGGGCAATATCTCGGAGCAACTGTGACAGCTCCCCTGTGGCATAGGAGTGTTCATCTTGCATTTTCTTTATAAACCGATCCAACGTTGTTCCGATGGATAATCCTAAGCTATTTTTGTCCATTGATTGCTCTGTGAGGAAAAGTCAAAATTACGTATTTAAACCGATTTAAAAACACCCAAATGCATATTTTCAAATTTGGAGGTGCTTCTGTCAAAGATGCCGATGCGGTCAGAAATTTGAAAATGATCGTTCAACAAATTCAATCTGAACAATTAGTCATTGTGATTTCTGCGATGGGACAGGGCACTAATCATTTGGAATCATTAGTTCAAAAAGGAATCAATAGTGGAGATTATCAATCTGACTTACAAAATTTCAAATCCTTTAACGCAAGTATCGCTACTGAGCTACTTGGTCAGGCTTGTCAGGCATGTGAGATATTGGAACAAGATCTTGAAGATGAATTAGAGGCAATTGCAGGTGAGGATTGGGTAAATGCTTATGACCGAGTAGTGCCCTTTGGTGAGCTTATTTCTACACGAATAATAGCAGAATTCCTAAAGAAGGATCTGCCTGTGAAATGGATGGATGCTCGTCGGTTTGTCAAAACAGATGGATTTCATACAGAGGCGAATATCGTATGGGAACAAACGAAACAAAAAGTAAATGCTGAACTACGACCGGTTTTAGAGAACACAATAGTCGTAACTCAGGGTTTCATTGGATCCACCGAATCAGACATCACAACTACTCTTGGTAGAGAGGGTTCTGATTTCACAGGAGCAATTTTGGCACACTGTCTTGATGCTGAAAATTTAACTGTGTGGAAAGATGTCCCTGGAATTCTAAATGCCGACCCAAAATTAAAACCCGAAGCGGAACAGTTTTTGCAACTCTCCTATAGGGAGGTGACAGAAATGACATACTATGGAGCCAAGGTCATCCACCCAAAAACACTTAAACCATTGGCTCAAAAAAACATCCCGCTCATTGTTCGCTCATTTCTTCAACATGAAAGCCCCGGCACATATATTGGTATTGAAAAATCCATAAAAGAGCTTCCGGTATTTATTTTCAAGGAGAACCAATTACTTTTCTCTTTGGAAGTGAAAGATCACAATTTCATGGATGAAAAGCGGCTGTCAATTATTCTTACCGCACTCGACAAGCTAAATGTGAAAATTAATTTGATGCAAAATTCTGCCGCAACATTTTCATTTTGCATGGACAATAAAACACATAAACTCGACCCAATCCTTGAAGCCCTTTCAAGTGATTTCGAAGTAACATACAATCGTCCTCTAAAGTTGATTACGGTGAAAAATTATACAGAAGAAGCACTTGCGAAGCTGCCACCTATTGATGAGATCTTACTTCTACAAAAGACACGGAACACCTATCAGGTGCTCCACAGATAATTTGGATTACTGCTCAAATGATTCCGCTAGCTCGTATCAAACTGCTCATTTTTTAGATTTTGGTTAAAATACCTACCTTAGGGTTGACCTAATAGAATGGAGCCTACCAAAAAATTTCTCACCAAAACCGGATTTTGTCATGTCCTAAAGGACAAGATCATATTCACTCCCAGTGGATTTATGGGACATATAGGCGACATGACTGTTGAAGGGAGGATGTCCCGCATTCTGCTCTTTTTTAGTTCGCTAGCACTTCTTATTCTCTATTTTGCGTATGCCAATTATCTGGAAAATCAGTTTTTATGGACTGGAATATTCGGTGTTATTGGTTCATATTTGATCTACGGAATAATCAAAGGTTTGAACACCTCCATGCATCCCATCATAAACAGAAGTGCGATCAAGGAGGTAAGGTTTGTGAAAGGTGTACAGGATCTCACTCCTCCTAGCTTTGAAGTTAAGTTCGCCAACTCTATGGGGAAAATGAAAAAACGAATAATCTCACTTCCTAACCCTACCGCAAAGAATCGATCGAAGATTCAAGAAGCCATTAATATCATGCGAGAGGAAGGATTGATAGAATAAACAGAATCTATTCAGCGACTTTTCTTCCAATTCCAATAACCTGAAGTATAAATCCGAAAACAATAACCAACGTCGCACCAATGAGATTGTACCATAAATAGCCAATATCGAGAAGCCTGTCAGGTAAAGAGAAGCCAACAATAACCAAGCTTTCTGCTAAAATTGCCGCATAAAAAACCGCAGTTCCTTTGATATACTTAAAGAAGAAGGCCACCAGAAAAATTCCGAGTACTGTACCATAAAACAGTGAACCAATAATGTTTACCGCCTCAATAAGGTTCTCCGAATTCTTTGCCAGTACAGCGAACAATATTGCCAATGCCCCCCATCCGAAGGTCATTATTCTGGAGGAATTCAAATAATGCAGATCTGATCCATCTCTCTTTATCAAGCGCTTATAAATATCAACCGAAGTGGTGGAAGCCAATGCGTTCAACTCCGATGAAGTGGAAGACATAGCAGCTGACAGGATCACTGCGATTAGTAGTCCAATAAGGCCATGCGGAAGGTACGTCACTATAAAAGTTAGAAACACATAATCAGAATCCTTGGTGGAAATCGAATTATCAGTTTTAGCAATAAGCCCTTTGACCTCCTCACGAACCGAAACAATGGATGCATCAACCGCCTGAAGTTGCTCTTCGCTTCCTGGCTCATCATTTGCGAAAGCCTTGGCCTCAAATATCCTCTCATCCAATAGTTGGTCGTATCTGTTTTCAAGGACAACCAACTCTGTTGCATTATCTGAATTTCGAACTACCTCCAAAGATTCTTGATTAAAATGAACAGGTGGCTGGTTGAAAATGTAAAAGACATAGACCATCACTCCAAGAAAGAGGATGAAAAACTGCATGGGTATTTTCAACACGGCATTGAACATTAATCCCATTCTACTCTCTGCAGCGTTTTTCCCACCCAAGTATCTCTGTACTTGAGATTGATCCGTTCCGAAATAGGAAAGCGAAAGAAAAAATCCCCCGAGAAGTCCAGACCAGATCGTATATCTTTTTGAGAAATCAATGCTCCAATCTATCGCATTGAGTTTTTCTAAAGCTCCTGCGATCTGCACCGCTTCGCCGATAGCCACATGATCACTTATGTACCCAAGAATCATAAAGAAGGCGATGAACATACCCCCCATGATGACCATCATTTGTTGCTTCTGCGTGATTGATACCGCTTTAGTACCTCCCGAAACGGTATAAATAATGACAAGTAATCCAGTGACCAAAATTGTTGCGGTCAAATTCCATCCTAACATCGTCGATAGAATTATTGACGGTGCGTATATCGTGATTCCGGCCGCCAAACCGCGCTGTATTAGAAATAAAAATGCGCCTAGAAACCTTGTCTTTATATCGAAGCGACTTTCTAAAAATTCATACGCCGTAAATACCCGCAGCTTATAATAAATAGGAATAAAAACTGCTGAAACAACTATCAGAGCAATTGGTAATCCAAAATAATTTTGGACAAATCCCATCCCGCTTTCATATCCTTGCCCTGGCGTGGATAAGAACGTAATCGCGCTAGCCTGGGTCGCCATTACTGAAAGTCCGATCGTGCCCCATCTCATAGAATGGTCACCAAGCAAATAACCTTCGATATCATATTGGTTTCTAGTTTTCCAGACACCATAAGCCACAATGAAAATAAGCGTCCCGAATAGGACGGATAGATCAATCCAGTTCATTTAATAATAAATACTTAGCTGGTGGAATAAAAAGATAATCGCGATGAAATTTAGTGCCACAAATATGTAGAGATATCTCCATTTTTTAAATACTGGCGGTTTCCCAATTCCCGCTTCTGTAATCAGTTCTGTCATTTACCTAATGAAATGAGATTTGTAAATAGTCTGTATGCACCTGGAACACCTGCAGGCAATTGTCTGAACCATGAGTAACCTGAATAGACATAATATCCTTCACCATATTTAGCAACTAAAAGTCCTCCGTCTCTCCGATCTTCTCCTGGATCATTGCTACTAAGAATCGCTGCAAAATCATCAGACCATTCATTGGGAAAATACAAGCCACGCTCTTGCACCCAATTATCAAAGTCCTCTGAAGTGATTTTGTTCGGCGTATTCAAAACATCGTGATTTTCGGCAATGATTCTAACTTCAGCTTCTTCAACCGCCACCCGATCTCTCGAGAGTTTGAGTGGAAATGGAGCCACTTCTTGTGTGACCAATCTGTGACTTGTATTGAATTGCACAATTACGTTACCTCCGTTTTTCACGTACTCAAAAAGATCTTGGTTTTTGTATGCCAACCAACTAACAGTGTTAAATGCTCGAACCCCTAGAATCACTGCATCAAATTGAGCAAGATTAGTAGCACTCACATCATCCTTCTCCAACATGGTAACGGTGTATCCAATCTGTGTTAGATTATTTGGTAGATCGTCTCCCGCACCCTCTATATATCCTATACTGTTTCCCTTCTTTTTCAAATCAAGTTTCACTACTCTAGTTCCTGATTTTGGAAAAAGTGTTTGGGTTGGAATATGGTCGTATTCGATAACTACTCTTCCTCTATCATAGGATTTGCCATCAACAGTCATCAACGCTTCAAGCAATCCCTCGGACGCTCCAGCCGGCGGTGTTATTTCAAAAGTAAAAACTTGCTCTTCTCCCTTTATGACCAACTCAACATTTTGACTTTCTGGAGCAGATTTCCATCCATCAGGAAGATTCAATCCCAAATTTCCTTTCACATTATCTTTCCCTGCAATCACTCTGACTTCTACAGGCTTTGCTTCTGCATCAGAAAATATCAAGGAGGCACTCTCGATATTCGCCATGACAGCAGGCTGTATTTCAATAGGTCTGTATACCTCACCGTCCACAGGATCATTTCTTTTAAATATTATTGGTACTTCAATGGGTAGATTTTGCCCTCTGAAGCTCAGATTAATCAAGGCTGAAAGAACTGGTGCATTTTCAGGATTACCCCTCAATTGCTGATTCGCAACTTTGTACCTTCCCAAGACACCCTCCTCTTCCAACCAGTAGTGTTGTGAATAATTTAAATTCTCTGGAAGTTTAAAATTGAATTCCTCATTAAATCGAGTATTCAAATCCAATCGAACAGAGCCCAACGACTGATTCCCGAAATCACTGAATTCAATGTTTTCAAGAAAAATCAAACTGCTACTTCTATTTATTACCTCAAGGGTCAGCTCAATAGAATCACCCGGAACAAACGCATAGTCGTTGGCTCTAACCTCCAGATACGTACCTGTGATTGCAAGGATCAATTCATCCACTTCCGCCAACTTAATTTCCCTCCAGAAATCATCATCCATCGCCGTAATCTTGTCCTTAATTCTCATCAAATATCCAAGAGTCAGATTAGGATCATTCGGATCGTAATTCATGGTCGCTTCGTTGACAAGATTTCCAATACTCTCTCCCCCAGTAACGCGCTTCCATGAAGTCTCAACATCTGCAAACGGATCACTACTCTCATCTCCATCCCACTGTATCAAATATTCCCAACTATCCCCTCTCCTGCCAGTTGAACCAAAACCTTGGCTTTTGTGCATGCTTCGACTAATTGCAGAAATTTCTGAATATGATTTGCCTAAGACTGGGTTGTATTTACCAATATTGATTTTGGCTAATCCAGTCGTGTCCAAAGTCTCTCCACTTCGTCGATAAAACCAAGGGCTAGTGTTCCAATACAATCGCTTTGGCTGCCACACATCCACAAATTCCAGTTGTTCGGGGAAGGCATTCTTATCTCCGCTAAGCTTGAATGCTTCTTTGGCCAACATGGCTGAGGCAGTATGATGGCCATGAGTCATCCCCGGGGCAATGTTGAATCGTGTCATTATCACATCTGGCCTGAACTTTCGAATGGACCAGACAAAATCAGCGAGTATCTCATCATGTCCCCACACATTAAATGTCTCATCAGGATGCTTGGAATACCCAAAATCATTGGCTCGTGAGAAAAATTGCTGGCTGCCATCATTTCTACGAGCGGCCAATAGTTCTTGGGTTCGGATGATTCCCAATTGCTCTCGAATCTCTGGGCCGATCAGGTTCTGCCCTCCATCACCACGTGTTGCGGAAAGATAGGCTGTCCGATAAAGTTCTTCATTGGCATAATAGCCAATCAAACTGGTGTTCTCATCATCGGGGTGTGCTGCGACGTATAACACTGAACCGAGTACTCCCAGTTTTTTTAATTTCTGCTGAATATCAGATGATGAAAACTGTTTGGGTTGGGCAAACGAAAAGAAACTCATGACAAGCATGAGTAGGGCTGGGTAGAATGTTTTGGTCATTTGTTAGGGCAAATTGATAGTAGAGTACGAAAGTGCATCATCAAAGTTATAAAATCATTTAGGTTGGTAGAAACATGTGTTGAACGGTTTTGTATCCTTCTATAAAACAGAAATAAAGATTTAATCTAATTTTATCCCATGAGTTCAAAAGTGCAATCAGTCGAAGTACTACGAATAAAATCAAATGATTCTGAATACCTGCCTGACCTGGTGGTTGTAGAGGAACCACTAGAAATTCGAGTTGGATATGGAGCAGAAGATGCCAGAGAGCAGATTAGCTTGTCTGTGACCATGCGAACACCTGGCAATGACGAAGAACTGTGCTTGGGCTTTTTGTTTGCCGAAGGGGTAATTAATTCCTATCAGGACGTGAGTAGTGTAAAGCCTTGCCATGATCTAGGGAAAAAAGAAGAAATAGGAAACGTCATGCGTGTTGAACTTCAACCTTCAATAGATTTTGATCCAGGCAAATTCACTCGCAATTTTTTCACTCATTCGAGCTGTGGTGTTTGTGGTAAAGCATCTATTGATGCCATCAAATCTAATGCGAAGACGCCTGTCGATATTGGGCTTCAATTTTCAGCAGATGTACTAAAAACGCTGCATTCTAAATTACTAGCCACCCAAGAAGTTTTCAAACACACGGGTGGAATTCATGCATGTGGATTATTTGATCCAAGGGGTGAAATAATCCTTCACAAAGAAGATGTTGGTCGACACAATGCCCTGGATAAATTAGTTGGGGAAAGGATTTTAGCAGATGAACTTCCAATAAAGTCCTACGGACTCATCCTAAGCGGCCGTATTAGTTTTGAATTGGTTCAAAAAGCTGTTCGAGCAGGAATTGTAGTAATTGTTGGAGTTGGAGCTCCCTCTAGTTTAGCTGTTGATTTAGCAAAAGAATTCAAAATAACTCTAATAGGATTCTTAAAGGAGGACGGATATAATATTTATGAAAGCAACCATAGAATATTAAACACATAACCGTACAAATTTGAAATAACTTACTGGATAGTACCGGATACTACTCCATCCAACTTTCATTAATTTCGAAGCAATCAATTAAATCAAATGTCCGAAAATCTCAGAGCACTTTCAAATAGAAAAGGATTAGATAAGAATCTATTCGAACAGTTGGTTGATCGTTCGAAGGGTGAAGGAACACCAAGCAATGAAGTACTCAAGAGCTTGGCTCATGAGTACTTAATGGGTGAAGCAATCACTTATGGCGTCTCGTCTTTCTATGACTTTCTTAAAGAAGAACATCGAGGAGTCAAAGTGCATGTATGCAATGGCAGTGCCTGCCTATTGGCCGGCACACAAGATTCCTTAAAGGAAAAACTAGTAGACAATTTCGAAGAAAATCAAATCAGTCATATGTGCTGTCTTGGCAGATGCCACGAGAACAGTGCCTTCAACTACGGTGCGAAAAATTACTCTGGAAAAGACATTGACCAACTTTCCGGAATTATTGATTCGAAAGTGAACTCTTTGAAAGATTCATACACCGTTGGATCACAATTGGATCAACCTGTGCTAACTGGAAATCCAATGTCGGCTGAAGATTTTGTTCAGGCGTTCAAACAACTGAATTCCAAAGGAGCAGACCAGGTATTATCCGAATTGAAAGCGTCCAACATTCGAGGACGTGGGGGAGCAGGATTCCCGATGGGATTCAAAATTGAATCTTGTAAAAACATTGAAGCTGATCAGAAATATATAGTCTGTAATGCTGATGAAGGCGACCCTGGCGCCTATTCTGACAGGTATCTTCTGGAGCATCAACCCATGCTCGTTCTTTTTGGAATGATGACATCCGGCTTTATTGCTGGAGCAAATAAAGGTGTCTTGTACATTCGGGGAGAGTATCCTGAGGCTATTGAGATTGTGACCAATGCCATCAAAGAATTGGAAGCGATTGGGATGCATGGAGCCAACATTGTAGGGACTGATTTTGAGTTCAAATTCAAGGTAATCGAAGGTGCAGGCGCCTATGTCTGTGGCGAAGAAACGGCGCTCCTTTCATCCGTTGAAGGCCAACGCCCAGAAGTGCGTGTACGTCCTCCCTATCCCACTCAAGAAGGTCTTTTTGGTAAACCGACAATCGTCAATAATGTTGAAACACTTGCCTCGATTCCATGGATTCTTAAGAATGGAGGATCAGCGTATGCAAGCCTTGGAACTGATAAATCTACTGGCACGAAGCTTATTTGTCTAGATTCATTTTTTATTAATCCCGGAGTGTATGAAGTAGAAATGGGTATTCCATTTAAGGAAGTGATTTATGAAATTGGAGGTGGATTTAAACAGGCAGTAAAGGCAGTTCATGTTGGAGGCCCACTTGGCGGAATTGTTCCTATTTCTGAAATAGAAAATCTCAATCTTGATTTTGAAAGTTTTCAAAATGGTGGATTTCTTCTTGGTCATGCTGGAATTGTTTCCATTCCAGAACGCTTTCCGATGATCGATTATCTGGAACATCTCTTCCAGTTTACTGCAGATGAATCTTGTGGGAAATGCTACCCTTGTCGGATAGGTTCTGTGCGAGGAAGAGAAATGATCACCAACTCGAAAAACGGCGATTCAAAAATCGATAAGGAACTACTAGATGATCTGTTGGAAACAATGGAGGTCGGATCACTTTGTGCCTTGGGAGGTGGTTTGCCATTAGGCGTTCGGAATGCATTGCAGTATTTTAAAGATGAGCTTAATCAACATATTAAACAAGAGTAGGTTAACCACTAGGTATGGACAAAGAAACTGCTATTAAGCTTTTTGAGCAAAAACAAGTGAGAACTCATTGGGATGATGATGCGGAAAAATGGTATTTCTCTATCGTTGATGTGATGTCCATTCTGACAGATCAAAAGGATCATCAGGGAGCCAGGAACTATTGGAAAGTACTTAAAAGCAGACTACTGAAGGAAGGTAATGAAACGGTTACAGTTTGTAACCGTTTGAAAATGCTTGCTCAAGATGGAAAAATGAGGTTAACTGATGTGGCTGATACTGAGCAATTGTTCCGGCTAATTCAATCAGTACCTTCCAAAAAAGCTGAACCTTTTAAACAATGGTTGGCTAAAGTTGGTAGAGAACGTATAGACGAAATCCAAGATCCCGAATTGACATTTGAAAGGGCAATGGAAACATATCTAAAGAAAGGATATAGTAAAAAGTGGATCAATCAACGAGTTAAAAGCATCGAAGTACGCAAAGAGCTCACTGATGAATGGGACACCAGAGGAGTGAAAAAAGGACTTGAATATGCGATCTTAACTAATGAAATCACACAGGCCTGGAGTGGTTTTTCTGTAAAGAACTACAAAAAATTCAAAGGACTAAAAAAAGAAAACCTCCGTGACAATATGAGTAACTTAGAACTAGTACTCAATATGTTGGCAGAAGCTACTACAACCGAAATAAGTAAGAAAAAGAACCCTGATACTTTTGAAGAGAGTAAACAAATTGCCAAGCAGGGAGGTAACATTGCTGGCAATACACGCAGAGAAATTGAAGAAAAAACAGGAAACAAAGTGATAAGCAATAATTCTGCAACAAACTTATTAGATAAGGAATAGGTAAGCGACAGTATGGAAAACACAGTATATATCAATGATCAGCACGTTGAGTTCACCTCTGGTGAAACGATCCTATCCCTATTAAGAAGACAAAAGATTGGTATACCTACGCTATGCGATGCACCAAACATCAAACCCTTTGGATCATGTCGAGTATGTAGCGTGGATGTGGCACTGGAAAAAGATGGGCCATCTAAAGTTCAGGCATCCTGCCATACACCAGTCACTAGCGGTTCCTACGTTTACACCCATTCTGATCGAATTAAGAAATTAAGGAAAAACATTGTTGAACTTGTACTAACAGATTATCCGAAAGAGAGGTTTGCAGCAGACAGCCCAAAAAAGAACTCCATAGCTTGGATTACACAAGAGGTGGGCATTGGAATGGCGGATGTTCGTTATGAAAGTGGAGAAACTCATTTCAATAATAAACCAGATGATAGCCACCCCTACATGCGGGCGAACATGGATGCATGTATTAATTGCTATCGGTGTATTAGAGCGTGTGATGAAGTGCAAGGTGAGATGGTGCTGACAATGGAAGGACGTGGATTTGATAGCAAAGTAGTGATTGGTCAAAATGAAGGATTCAGTGAATCAGAATGCGTATCCTGTGGAGCTTGCAGTCAAGCTTGTCCAACGGGCGCCATTACCGATGTTTTCAATTCAAAATTTAACGATGCAACTGAAAAGACACGAACCATTTGTACCTATTGTGGTGTAGGTTGTAATCTTAAAGTCGCCACGAAGAACAATGAAGTTATTAGCATCACCGCTCCTTATGATGCGGAAGTGAACGGTGGACATACCTGCCTAAAAGGGCGATATGCCTTTAAGTTCTACAATCATCCTGAGAGGCTCAGATCTCCACTTATCAAAAAGGATGGTGAATTTGTAGAAGCAAGTTGGGATGAGGCCTATGATCTCATTGCTACTAAACTTAGTGAAATAAAGGAATCTCATGGGGCAAATGCCATCGCAGGAATTTCTTCCTCCCGATGTACGAATGAAGAAAATTACCTGATGCAAAAGTTTATGCGAGCTGTTGTGGGCACCAATAATATTGATGGATGCGCTCGTGTTTGCCACTCTCCTACTGCACTGGGTATGCAGCGCGCATTTGGAACTGGAGCTGCAACCAATTCAGTCGAAGATATCAATCATACAAATTGCATGTTGGTCATTGGTGCTAACCCAACATCTGCCCATCCAGTCACAGGTGCAAAGATGAAACAAGCAGCCATGAAGGGAACGACCCTTATTGTTGTGGATCCCAGAGAAACTGTACTGGCACGCTATGCCAATTATCATTTGCAATTACGGCCTGGAACCAATGTGGCTCTGCTGAACATGATGCTGTATTATATCATTGAGGAAGGTTTAATGGATCTCGAATTTATTGGATCGAGAACCGAGGGATTTGATGATTTTCAAAACCAGATTTTGGCCATTAATATAGATGCCATGGAGTCAGTAACTGGTGTGAAAAAATCATTGGTTCGGGATGCAGCTATTGCCTACGCATCAGCATCGAATGCTATGTCTTTTCATGGATTGGGTGTGACCGAACATTCGCAGGGAACATTCACCGTACAGCTCATTGCCAACCTTGCCATGATCACAGGAAACATTGGAAGGAAAGGTGTGGGCGTGAATCCTCTGAGAGGTCAAAACAATGTACAGGGAGCTGCCGACATGGGCGTGCAACCGCATCAAGGAGCTGGTTATTTGGATTTCACAAATCCTGAAATTCACGATTTGTATCAGAACTACTATGGTGTTGATCTGCCAAATGATGTGGGCCTCAAGATACCTGAGATGTTTGATGCTGCGCTAGATGGTAAGCTCAAAGCAATGTGGATTATGGGTGAGGATGTTGCACAGACAGACCCCAACATTACCAAACTAAGAAAATCAATAAACAATCTGGACTTTCTTGTTGTACAGGAACTCTTTATGACTGAAACAGCCGAGTTGGCGGACGTGATCCTGCCTGGAGCTTCCTTCCTGGAAAAATCAGGCACCTTCACAAATGGAGAGCGTAGAGTCCAACGAGTCAATCGAGCCGTCCCTCCTATCGAAGGAACGAAACCTGATGGACAAATCGTCATTGACATGATGAATCGCATGGGCTACTCCCAACCTGACTATGCACCAGATACCATGCTGGAGGAAATCTCACAAATAGTTCCTTTCTTCAAAGGAATTACATGGGAAAATCTAGCTATCAACGGCAAGCAATGGCCTGTGGCTGAAGGAGGAGTTGACACCAAAATTATTCACACCGAAGAATTCAAAATTGGTAAAGGACAATTCGCTCACTTCGACTGGAGAGAAAGCGAAGAGCTTGAGACCAATGCTTCGGAGTTTCCCTATATAATCACCACCAATCGTGATCTCGAACACTACAACTGTGGAGCTATGACACGACGAACGGGTAATGTGGATATTGTCACAGAAGATGTGCTGCTTATCAATATTGAAGATGCCCAATCCAACGGCATTGCCGATGGAGACATGATCTGCGTAACCTCTGCAAGAGGAAAGGTAGATATCAAGGCTAAAATTTCTGATGCCGTAAAGCCCGGGGTGATGAGCACTACCTTCCACTTCCCAGAGATTATGGTAAACCTACTTACCAGCGATGTGCATGATTCAGAAGCCAAGTGCCCCGAATACAAAGTAGTAGCAGCAAAGATCAGAAAGTCAAAGGGGGAGGTTAGGGAGGTTGTGGGCTGAGTTTTGTAGATAACCGTACATTCAAAAAATATCCTATGAGAAATGTGTTTTATAGATATTTCGCGCTTTTGGATCACCCTTGAGTAGCCACCAGAGTTAATAGAACTTCTTCTATAGCTTCTCAACTTTCTCCTCAGTGTGTACAGTAGATATAGTCTCGAGCTATTTAGCCCCCCCTCTGGCGCAAGCATCCGCATGTGTCCTCATTCCATAACACCTATTCCCAAGGTCTTGAATACCAGCCTTTTTGCTCACCTGCTAAGATAGCTTCTGATTGACAAACTTTGTCCAATCCACTTTTGCAAGTAATCGTGGTACATGCACTTGGTCCAAGCGGACGCTTGAACCAGAACGTTTTTTAGATACTTGGACGAGGTACTGTGTTAAAAGTCAAGAAATTTAGTTGAATTATTTTTAGCTTCACCTTACCGAACAGAGGACTTCAGGTAATTGATTACACGGAAGTTCATCTAGTGCAGCCGAGTCGTCTGATTCGGCTGTTTTTACTTGTGC
>JAAEPI010001004.1 GCA_024232835.1 Cytophagales bacterium | reverse complement strand
TTTTGAGGAGGCTGTTGAAAAAATGGAATGGTATTGCCTGAGACGGAGGATAGAAGTATACTTTAAGGTTATTAAATCAGGGTTCAATGTAGAAGATTGTAGACTAGAAAGAGCAGATCGACTCATTCGTTATTTAGCTGTTGTTAGTATTGTAGCATGGAGGGTCTATTGGTTGACATTAGTATCCAGGACTGCTCCTACTACATCTGCATTATTATTTTTGAATGATTTTGATTGGAAAATATTATTCGCCAAGTTTAATCCAAACAAAAAAATACCCAAACGTCCTCCAACCATGAAACAAATCACTACATGGATAGCTCAACTCGGGGGATTTCTTGCCAGGAAAGGTGACGGGGAACCAGGCGTCACCCATATTTGGCGTGGCTTGAAGAAATTAGCCGACATGATTGAAGGGGCTCAGTTGATAAGGAATATTTGTGGGTAATAGTAAGGGTGTTCAGCGAGGGTGGGCGGAGGAGGAGGGAATAAAAGAAATTTCTTAACGTTGTTTTATGTTCTCTACAAATATATGC
>JAAEPI010001003.1 GCA_024232835.1 Cytophagales bacterium | reverse complement strand
TTTAGCAAATTTACAGAAGATATATTTCACTAGACAAAAGTTCAATTTATGCCCTAGTTGAGTATAACAATAGCACCTCTTTCAGTCCTCCAAGCCGTTCCAGCCACCGATTGATGCTCTTTTTTGTTGTACCACAAGTACGGCAAGCTGCATTAATGCTCATACCTTCGTTAAGGGCATTCAGAACCAAGATTATGAAGCTTAATGGTCTTCTCAACCCTTCCAAAGGAGTATTTTTTGTTTCAGAAAAGTAACGTCCACAATTTTGGCAGTGACGAATCTCTCGTTTTTCACCGCTTCCAACGATATAAGAGGTGTGGAACTTATGATCCTTAGAATTACATTTGGGACAATGAATTGTAGTTAGAGACATTTCGTTTTCTCCTGGTATACTAGACTTTCATATAATACCAAGAGATTTTATGACAATTTGTTCCTATTCACAAATCCCATTCAATGACCCCACTGCCCATATGATGGAACGAAATGAAGGACGTATTATCAGCGTCTCTTCCAGTGCGGCGAGTCGATATATCGAGGTGCTGAGCGCGTCTAGCAC
>JAAEPI010001002.1 GCA_024232835.1 Cytophagales bacterium | reverse complement strand
TCATAAGATGAATTTGTACAACTTCCGATTAATCCTACTTTAACTTCATCAGGATATCCATTCTCTTTAGCTGCCTTTCCTAATTGCGAAATTGGCCAGGCTTTGTCCGGGGTAAAAGGTCCATTAACATGGGGTTCAAGTGTACTTAAATCAATTTCTATTATTTCATCATAATATTTTTCCGGATTTTCAAAAACTTCAGCATCGGCTACTAATTCTTCCTGATATTTTTCACACAAGTCTGCTAAATCATTTCGATCTGTGGAACGTAAATAAGTTGCCATTCTTTCATCAAATGGGAATAGGGAAGTGGTGGGTCCGATTTCAGCACCCATATTACAAATAGTACCTTTACCTGTACAACTAATTGATTTTGTTCCTGGGCCAAAGTATTCAACAATTTTTCCGGTCCCACCTTTTACAGTCAATATTCCGGCAAGTTTTAAAATAACATCTTTGGCCGAAGTCCAACCTGACATTTCACCGGTTAATTTGACGCCCGTTACACCGGGCCATTTTACTTCCCAAGGCAATCCAGCCATGACATCAACAGCATCTGCTCCGCCAACACCGACGGCAATCATTCCCAAACCACCTGCATTTGGAGTATGTGAATCAGTACCAATCATCATTCCACC
>JAAEPI010001001.1 GCA_024232835.1 Cytophagales bacterium | reverse complement strand
CCTGGAACAGTTCATTATGGTAGTCGTTTTAGGAATAACTCTGCTGATCAAGCAAACTTGTTCAATGAGTTTTTCTTTAATCAATTTTCTGAGCAAAGCGATTATGATATTGATATTAAGTACCAGGAAGACAGTTTCATTGATCTTAACATTAGTAGGGATGATGTCTTTGATATTCTGAAAAGTATCAATCCTAGTAAGGCCGCTGGCCCAGATAGTATTCATGGTAAAGTTCTTAAGAACTGTGCCAGGAGTCTTGCCTATCCCCTTAGTATTTTATTCAACTTGTCATTCTCCATCGGGTGCATACCACAAGACTGGAAGCTGGCACTTGTTGTGCCAGTATTTAAGAAAGGTGATAAGTCTTCTGTGGAGAATTACAGGCCAATCTCCCTTACATCTTTGATCATGAAAGTCTTTGAGAGGTGTATTAGATCTGCATTGTTTGCTGCTTGTTCTGATCTGATAGATCCCCGTCAGCATGGGTTTGTCAATGGTCGCTCATGCACTACACAGATGGTCCCTTTCACTGACAACTTGGCACTTGCTCTTAACGAGAGCTCCAGAGTTGATATTATATATTTTGATTTTGCGAAGGCATTCGACAGTGTATCGCATGACCTTATATTGTTTAAATTAAAGAATATTTATAGAGTCGATGGAGTCATGTTGAAATTCATTAAATCATACCTTGAGGGACGCCTTCAACAAGTTGTCATTGGTGGGGAGAAATCCTTAACAATGCCTGTCAAATCAGGTGTTCCCCAAGGGTCGATTTTGGGACCACTTCTATTTGTTTTATTTATTAATGATATGTTCTCTTGTGTGTCAGAGGGTACCAACATTGCTCTCTATGCAGATGATACAAAAATTTGGAGGGAGATTAAGAGTTTCTATGACCATCATATAATACAAACAGACATTAAAAAGTTGTATGATTGGTCGATTAGAAACAGAATGGTCTTCCATCCCAAAAAGTGCAAAGCATTGTCGGTTACATTACAAAGAAATGTTCTAGATAACCTCCCTTTTAACACCTTCTTTTACGAACTTTCGGGTAAAGACATTGACTTTGTGCAATCATGGGAATCGCACACTGACCTTGGTATTGAAATGAAAACAAATTTAACGTGGAGTACACATTGTAAGGCATTAGTGTCCAAAGCAAGCTCCCGTTTAGGCCTACTTAAGAGAACATGTCATTTTGCCACTGATAAAAAGCAGAAAAGGTCATTCTATTTGGCTTTAGTAAGAGCTATATTTGAACACTGCTCTGTTGTATGGTCTCCTCAATATTCAACAATTATTGAACAATTTGCTGCAATTCAAAAGAGAGCAGTAAAGTGGATCAATGGTGAACCATTTGCCAGCTATAATGATGAAGTGTTTGCTATGAAGCAAAGGGAGCTCAATATACTTCCTATTATGCTAAAGTTTATCTATAATGACCTTATCTTTTTCTATAAAATAGTTAATAGCATTGTTCCTGTTAACCTCCCCGATTATATAACAGTCTTTGAACCGGAAGGCACCCAGTACACCCGGCGCAATGCTCAAATT
>JAAEPI010001000.1 GCA_024232835.1 Cytophagales bacterium | reverse complement strand
TCACACAATAAATCACAAATGAGGAATCATCTGTCTGGTATGAAACTGCTCAAAGCACTTATCAATGTGCAAAAAAATGTTGCAGCATGAGCAGTAATAGAAAGTTTTGTGGCGGGAGTGGCCTTGTGTGTCTCCGTGATGCATAACACACAGTTGTCTTTTTGAAAACTTGATGGGCCAGTGCCCTAATTGCCAGTTCATGCGATTTCTCTCAATTGACATAGTTGATTTTGGGGCAATGGGAAGCGTAGAATATGAGCTGATTAACTGGAGCAATTCATTCAACAGGCACTGCTTTGCAGCAACATTGGGAAATTTTTCATGAGTGTCCTGGTAGATTATTGCTGAATTTATTATTGACCAATCAAACAATATTGAAAATATGGCACCAATTTGCCACCGTCGAGATTTCATGTGGCGGTATCTGGTTTTCCGAAGTTGATCTCTTAACATGGAAAGGTTATGGAAACAAAGAGGGGTGTCATAAATCAGAAATGTCGAAATACTAACAGCTGATCAACGCCTCCCATATTGGCGGTGAAGAAGGCTACTATTCGAGGCTGAAACACCGTTTCAGTGTACCATTTCCTCTTCCTATTTTGAACATTTCTGGAAACCATGATTTCTTGATTGGGGCACAAATCTATATCCATTCTTATCTGCGGATGTGAGCTCAAAATAGTCAGTGCTTGGTTATCACCCCAAGTGCATACAATCATCAGTCCTGAATGAGAAATGGTATGCCAACCCATTCAAAAGGTAACTTTGAATGGGTTGGCATACCGTCTTCAGAAAATCTCCATATTGTCTCTCCACGTGGAAGAGAGAGAGCCTGTTGTGATGGTTTCATCACTTCCTTTGGAAAAAATGATTTTGTG
>JAAEPI010000999.1 GCA_024232835.1 Cytophagales bacterium | reverse complement strand
GCACACAATTACATTTCACCTGTGGAAAAGCTCTTTGTAGATTCCTTCAATGATTTTGGCCTTACTCAGTGCATTACCGAACCTACTCATAGTAAAGGGAAAACTCTAGATCTTTTACTAACTAATTCTCCTGCACTAGTTGAAAACTTAATTGTCGATAAATTTGGCTCATTGTGCAATTCTGACCACTTTCCTGTATCCCTAAAGGTTAAATCAAACCTTCGCTTTAAAAAGCCGCCAAAAAGAAAAATCTATAACTTTAAGAGAGCAAACTGGGATGCACTAAATCGTGATCTACGTAGTGTTGATTGGGATGCCATGCTTGACAGACGGGAGCCTGAGGTTGCTTGGAGTTTGCTGAAATCTACTATTTTCTCTTTGGTTGACATACATATTCCTAAAATTACCCTCAAGAACAATTTTCAGTCCCCGTGGTTTGATTCCGAAGTCTATCATGCATACCTCAAAAAAGAGCGAGCACATTCATCGAAAAACAATAGTGAACTTGACGGTATTAAGTTTTCCAGTTATCGTAAACAATTTAAGGAATTGGCTTCTCAAAAAATGCGGGATAATTTATACAACTCAGACGATCCTGCAATTATAACAAAAAAGTTTTGGGCTCATGTTAAGGCAAATTCTAAATCACAACGCATTCCTGATACTGTGCACTATAAGGGACGTTTTCGAAGCAGCGACGTGGATAAAGCCAACCTCTTTAACAGCTACTTTCATGAACAGTTTTCTGAAGAATCCCAGTATGACATAGATATTGATTGGCCAAATCATGAATGCTTTGAAATTGATTTCGACCATCGGAAAATCAGAAAGTTACTATCTAAAGTAAACTCCAATAAGGCTCAGGGTCCCGATGGAATCCATGGCAAGATACTTAAAAATTGTGCCAGTAGCCTAGCATATCCACTATCTATTATGTTTAAGATATCATATAATTCTGGTTGTATTCCCAGGGAATGGAAGCATGCACATGT
>JAAEPI010000998.1 GCA_024232835.1 Cytophagales bacterium | reverse complement strand
CATATTATGGAAGGGCGCTGTCGCGCCCTCCATAATTTCAGAAGGGCCTAAGCGTATGTAGGTCTTGTTCTCCTGACTTCCCAGTGGTTGGTTTCTGTACATCAAAATTGTGGCATCGTCTCCAACTGGTCTATTCAGAGTATGCATTTCAGTTTCAGATACTTTGTAGAAAAAAGGGTTGGAAGGTTTGACTCCCTTCTTTTGTTTGCATGGCTTGGCATTTTGGTCCTTTGGTTCTGCCGACTTCCTGGCTTCTTCCAGTATGTGTTCCTCAATCTCATCACTGAATCTAACACATTTCTTGTTTGGATGGCCCGCTTGCCGTTGCAGTGGTATTCTTAGTTGAAATTCATCCAATTCAATGTCTTGATGTTTTTCTATTCTTGATTGAAATAATGCTGGTATGTTTAGTGTAATTTTATCTCTCATTTGCTGTGGTAGACATGAATCCATAAAAATAGTTAAAGTAACCTTACAGCAGACCAAAAATATCCAAATTTGAAAGATATCAAATGCATTAATGTCCCAGAAAAATGCAAGCAATCCTCTTCTCACTATGTTTTGGCTCATGGCATCTGCTTGTTCAGAACTACGCATAGTTTGTTCTTGCAAAATATTTAATATTTTGTTCTGCTGATGGAAGGTATTAATAATTTCTGATAAGCGAATTTTGGATTGGAAGTCTGTTAATTTATGCATAATTAGTTCTTGAAACACTGTTGATTCAAGCTCAATTTGTGTACTAAAATTTGACCAATGGAGTTGCATTCTAGGAACTGCATCTTTGTTCACTAGTTTTAAATTACCAGTTTCTCCATTATATAGGTACAGGTCTGATTTCCCACTGATAATGGCATTTCTTGAGCCAAACTACAGTCTTCAATTGTTGGAACCTCATGTATTTCGTTTGTGTAAACATCCATGTATCCAGTTATAGCCTTCTTCCCTGCTTGGAATACAATGGGAATTTCCTTCGTGCAAGTTTTATTCATTGGTTTAAATGAATATGAATCGACAGGCAATTCTGCACATGGGAATACTTCTATTATATTATATCCTGCTCTTGCAATAAGAGTTGATCTGTTCATTAATGCTCTCACAGCTGATGTTGGCTGTGCCAACATGAGGTGGGACATGTATGTCATCATAGTATTCAAATTTTGACATACTGAAAATATTGACTGACTAAGCGCGAAATTAATATTACGTCTAGTGATTATTTCTAATGCTTGTAGTTGAGCTGACAATTGCGGAGTTAATACCATTCCTGTGCTGTTCGTTGTTGTCTGTCTTTTGTCCCTTTTTGCTGATCTCTTCTTAGTTATGTAGGCTATGCCTTGCTTGCTAATAAACAAGGTTTGACCACAGGAACGGATGAAGGTTTTAGTTCTTGTGACTGCAATATTATGATCGGTGGATAACCAAGAGTCTCCAAGCCCTTCCCCTTCAATGGTTTTCCATGGTATGAATTCACATAGTTCAGTTTTATTTGGTTGCCACACCAGAGCACTTCCTTGTTTCAATGCACAACCTCCATGGTGATAATCACAGTGATCGACTCCAGCTATGAGTCCATCCATACTCTTGTCACTGTGAGCCTTAAAGACCTTTGTTTCAAGCAAATAGCAATTGGATATGTGGTGTGCTACCCAAGTGCAGCACTTGAAAAATCCAGCTGGGTAATCCCAGTTCAGTTCATTATTAGTCATCCACATTCCATCTTTCAGAGTCAAGACCATGTTCACATCTTTTAAACTTCACCATGCGTTTACATTCTTCTAGTCCTACTGGCCTTTCTATGATCTTTTCCTTCTTCAGTCTTCTATTGGCAAACAAATATGTGAAGGCTTGGATTTCATGGTACACTTTTCTACAATGGTATGCTTTCGATTCATATTTTATTATGTTTCGCTTGTAAAGTTGCATAGTTTCTGTGTACATCTTGGATGACTTGTAATCTTTGTTCACATGGCAGGGTGGTAATTTTGGTAATCTCCATAGGGTTCCTCCTTTGTTGGTTTGGCACAACATAGGCTGTGGGGCTATTTCCAGCGTTCCCATCTTTTGTCCTCTGGTTGCTGTCACCCATATGGTCAATAGGGTGGTAATGTACAAGAAAATGCATGGACATGATCTCCATCGCTTAAATTTGTTAGGTCTTGATGGTTGTGGTGTTGGTAGGGTTAAGTCGGGCCAGCTTGAATACCCTTGCCAGTAATTGCTTGAATATGCATTACTCATTGTTACTTCTTCTCTATAGGGTTCCCAGATGTATGTTCTCTGATTTGATGAAACAAGCTCCACTGGTTTAAGCCTGGTACTGTTGATTAAGCATCCTGACATCATATTTACTGTAGAATAGTCATGGTCTCCTTCTTCTCTGGATAGTCGTGTAACTGACACGGTACTGGTACTAGAATTGGTCTGTGCATCATGGTGCTGCAATTCAGCTTTACCTTGACTGTGTGCCATAGCAGTCTCCACATAAATATTGGAATTGATTATTGTAGAATTGCTCTCTATTGGCACAAAATGGTCTCTTATCTGTAACTGTCCATCTGTATCTATTGGTGGTAGCAATGGTTCCAAGACATGGGTAGTTCCATATAGGCATCTCCAGGTATCTCTGGAGCAAGAACTTTCAAGACTTGGAAACAACGAACTTAAAGGTGGTAAATTTTCTTTATCATTTGTTTCTGTCTGACTTTCTGTGACAAATCTTTGTCCTTGCTCTGCATCTTGCACTGTATTGCAAGACTGATGTTCCCTTACATAGTTCAAAGCCAGTTCCATATCTTCTTCATAGTCTACAGTATGCTCTGTTGGGGAATTCGCAGTTGGGATTCCTTGATCCTGAATTATTGCATGGGTGGCTACATTTATTG
>JAAEPI010000997.1 GCA_024232835.1 Cytophagales bacterium | reverse complement strand
GTTTGAGGGATTGGCCATCACCCTGGAAGACAACGGCATTACACTTTTGACCGGCCCGATTGTCGATCAGGCTGCGCTGCATGGATTGTTAAAAAAAGTGCGTGATTTAGGCATGCCGTTGCTTTTCGTCAATCGCATTGAACTCAGCCAGACAGATGAGTCAGATATCAAGTAACCGTTCAGGGGGTACACTAGATTGGGTCAATTTGTCTCCAAAACTAGCGTATTGGGGAGAAAAATTGACCCAATCTTCTAGGGGGACTGAATGATTACGATATCAAACAGTAAATGCCAGCAAACTGCTGGGCAAGGCAGCGACATTTGAAAAGGAGATTTACCTAACATTTCTAACCTATTTCAACCCTCAGCAGAAGATGGGCAATCACAATCAAGTTCAATTCAATAAAAATCATCAATACTGTTTTATACAAGGAGTATGAAAGTGAACAACATAATCAAATTCGGAGAAGATGTAGAAGGATATGACATTCCTGTTCTAAATGAACGAGAAATAAGGGCAACGGCTGGCATTCTATTTTTAATGATGTTCACCT
>JAAEPI010000996.1 GCA_024232835.1 Cytophagales bacterium | reverse complement strand
GTTGAAAAGTTTTTGCCTTCGTTGGACAGAGATGATTGTGAAGTGATGATCCGAAGTTTGGGAAAACAGGTTGGATTAGATTATGATGATCAGACAATGAATCTTATTATCCGAAAAAGCGGGGCACATCCATATCTTGCCCGTCAATTATGCAGTGCAGCATACCAAAAATACAAAGAAACCGGTGTAATGCCTTTTGAAATCGTAAACGAAACATTGGAAGAATTTGTTTATAACCCATCTCGAAATGATTATTTTAATGATTATGCTCTATGGGGTGAACTTGCAAAGGATGATATTTGGGGGAAAGAAATTGGAGAGATGAATCATCATATTCTCCGCCAATTAGCAGCTTCTAACAAGGGATTATCAAAAGATGCGCTATTCCATAATACTAAGCGAACAATCTTTGAACAGGCGTTTGCTGCGCTTAAAGAGCGGAGCATTATCAGTCTTATCCCGGGAACTGATCGATACCAGATTACTTTTGAATTATTTCAGGATTGGATTTGCGCCCATAAACTTTATGAAGAGGATCTTGTATGCCAAACCCATTCAATTTCGGAACTCCCGTCCCTCACTACAAATTTGTCGGACGTTGGGACCAGATCAACGCAATTGTCGAAGACCTTGTAAACAGCGAAGGCCATTCTCATGCTGTCATTGGCGGGCGTCGCTTTGGGAAAAGCAGCTTTCTTGAAGCTTTGCAAAATGATTTGATCCAACGCCTCAGCAAAGCCGATACAGGGAATTGGTATATATTTCCAATCTTGATCAATCTGAAACGGCTTGAAAATGACAGCGCGAAGTTTTGGCATGTCTGCAAAATTGTTTACAGTTCGGGGCGTTCTCAGAAAAATGAAATTCTGAATCTCGGATAAAACTCAGTAACAGAAAGGGAAATGCTGAATGAGCAAGGTAAAAGATTTCTCCAATGCCATACTGAAAGCAGTTCAACAGGAAATGTTCGGGATGGATGAAGTTGTACGACTCAGCCTTGTGGCTCTTTATACCGGGGGACATGTGCTGCTTGAGGGTAATCCCGGAATGGGAAAAACAGAGATGGTCAAGACACTTGGAAATGTTCTCAGGCTGCCTTTTGGCCGTATCCAGTTCACACCGGACCT
>JAAEPI010000995.1 GCA_024232835.1 Cytophagales bacterium | reverse complement strand
GGGTTGAATATGGGTAAAACGACCGAATTCCCAACTAGACCATGCATCAGTACTTTTGACCTGAAAATGGGGTACCATCAGTTGAGAATTAAATTGGAGGATGCGAAGAAAACGGTGTTTAGAACACATCATGGATTATATGAGTATTCTAGGTTGCCGATGGGACTGAAAACATCAGGGAGTTTCTTCCAAAAATTGATGAATCGTGTCTTCAACGGAGTGCTAGATGATGGGATTTTCGTATATATCGATGATATTTGTATCGCTACCAGTAGTTTTGAAGAACATTTAGTGAAGCTGATCGAGGTTCTGAAACACTTGAGGGAGCCTTTTTGAAACTAAAGCCTAAGAAATGCAAGTTGTTATCAGAAAATACTAAGTATTTGGGGCACATCGTTTCGAGAGAAGGATTGACACCGGACCCTGCGAAAGTGGAATGTGTGAAGGATTGCCCCAGACCGCAGACCGTTACTGAAGTGAGACGATTTATTGGGATGGCGTCTTATTAT
>JAAEPI010000994.1 GCA_024232835.1 Cytophagales bacterium | reverse complement strand
TACTTTTTTCCCTCGTATTCACCAGAGAAAAACCCAGATGAATACCTATACTGCGCTCAAAAACAGGGAATACCTCAAAAGGTGTCCCCAAGACGCGAAAAGAAATTGCAGGAAAACTTACAAGATCGTATGGATATCTTACAAAATAACCAGCAGCGAGTTCAAAGCTATTTTAAGCATAAGGATATTCAGTATGCCACCTGATGAAATCATAAACTATTTCCGATGGGTTAATAACAACGTGGATGTGAAGAAAAGCTTTACTGAAACTTTTGGTAGTCTGAAGGTAATGTCCAGAAAAGGGAAGATGAATTTCAATGGTAAGGATTTCAATGTTCTAATATCAACAGCTGAGGGAGCAGGCGGAAGATGGAATGTTGTTGGAGTTTTTTGGGGAGATCAGGAAAGATTTGGAACCCACAAAGATAAATTCCCGATTTTCTTCCAAAGTTTGGATTAATGGTTCTTGATCAAAACATTAAACCCACTGAAATGTGGGTTTTTTTATGCGATATTTCATAAGTATTTACAACTTCAACTCATATTTCTGTTCTACAAGACCAAAGTCTGTTTCTCTTGACGAAACGTATTGGTCCCATATTTGGCATACAAATGAGCTGCAGTTTCTAATTTCCCTTCTGTCAGTAGGAATGAAGTATGATAATCATGTTTCTTAATGAAATCCATGAACAACTCCATCATTTTATTATCAAGTCCAATGCCTCGGCAAATTGGATCAATGAGAAAGTATCTCAGTTGTGCTTGCTCATCGGAATTCTTCACGGCTATGGTGCCAACAATTTTCCTTTCAAACTCCGCGATCCAAATGCATTAGTTTTCAGAATTCAGGTTCTTATAAAAGTTTGATAACGTTTCAGTAACATATACCTCGAAGAGTACTCAAAATTGATAAAAATGCCCATGCATATAGGTCATATATCCAATATCTCCAGATTTGAAAGTAGTTCGGATTGGGATATCTGATAGCCGTGGACTCATAATTCTAATGTAAGGTTAATACTCAAAAGTGTAAGAATTCGATTATCTTCCTTTTTCATGAATGAGTTAGATCAAGTCACCCTTCACTTCAACGATCAAAACATTTTCTACATGAACCTTAGCCTCGGGTTCATCATGTTTGGTGTCGCCCTTCGATTATCACTAAAGGACTTCAAACTGGTTTTTTCTCATCCAAAATCCGTACTTGTTGGTTTCGTCTCGCAGTTTTTGGCACTTCCATTTCTTACTTTTTTGCTTGTTTTAGTCTTTAGGCCCATACCTAGTGTGGCTCTTGGAATGATGCTTGTAGCAGCTTGCCCTGGGGGGAATATTTCAAATTTCATGACCTCATTGGCAAATGGAAATGTAGCTCTTTCTGTCTGTATGACGGCTATTGCTAGTGTTTGTGCTGTGTTTATGACCCCACTAAACATTTCTTTTTGGGGTGGAATGTATGAGCCGACAGCTGGAATAATCGAAGCTGTGAGTTTGGATTTCTGGAAGATGGTAAAAATTGTAGCAATGATACTTCTGGTGCCAATGATTATTGGTATGTTGGTTAGGGAATATAGGCCGAAGGTTGCCGACTCCCTTCACCCTATTACACATTATGGTTCGATTCTAATTTTTGGTGCAATTATCGTTCTTGCATTCAAAGCTAATTTTGATCTCTTTATTGAGTATGTACATTTGATTGTGTTCATCGTTTTGGTTCACAATGCTGCTGGCATCCTATCGGGATTTGGATTAGCAAGAATTTTCAAACTGTCCCCGGCTGATCAAAAGACGCTGGCAATTGAAACCGGTATTCAAAATTCAGGACTTGGATTAGGGTTGATATTTGTATTTTTCGATGGCCTTGGAGGTATGGCAATAGTAGCTGGTTGGTGGGGCATATGGCACATCATTTCTGGAATGAGTATCGCGTATTTTTTTAAAAATAAAAATTTGGGTAGGGAGATGACAGAAATCAGCAAATGAACTCAACATACATTATTGACCACCTCGAAACAAATCAGGAAATAATCATGTCCTTATTTGTGACTCAGGTTCCAGATGAACGTACCTGGCGACCAAAACCTGACAAGTAGTGCTTGCAGGAAATCGTCTGCCATTTGGTGGATGAAGAAGTCTTAGATTTTTGGGCCCGAGTTCAAACCGCTCTGGATGAGGAAAACTTCCCATTGAATCCAATTGATCCTGTAGGGTGGGTAACCTCAGGAAACTATATGGGTAGCGATTATGAACTAAAAGTGGAGGAATGGTTGGCCGAACGCAAGGAATCTGTGTCTTGGCTCAGATCATTGGAAAATCCAGATTGGAGTAGTTCGTTAGATCATCCTACAATGGGCACTTTAACAGCAGGGCACTTTTTAGCCAATTGGCTGGCTCATGATCAATTGCATATCCGTCAAATCAATGGATATAAAAGAGGGTATCTGGAGGAAATCTCTGTACAAGATTTGAGCTATGCAGGGAAGTGGTGAACTAGTCCTTAAGGGTTTTATATCATTTGTACTGCTCTTTAACTTTCTTTGAGCCGTTAGTTTTTTCAATCATTCATTTATGTTCAGACCTATAAAATAGCCTTATGTTTTTGCTCTGCTCACCATTGTCATACTGGCTATGAGTACCTTGAGTTATGTCATTCCTTCAGGGTCATTTGAAAGAAAAGAGGTGCAGCTTGGACAATTGACTCGAACGGTGGTCATAACTGGATCTTATGAGAAAGTGCCCAAAAATTATTCGGTTAAAGGATTTTTAGTGGGAGACGAAGTTGACGGCAAGGCGACTCCTGTCGGGCTGTTAGGTTTTTTGTCTGCTATAAAAAAAGGCCTTGAAAGAAGTACAGATATTATATTTTTCATCTTTTAAACGGAGGTATTTTTGGTATTGTTAAAAAAACTGGAACGATAACGGCCGTGTTACAGGCACTCGTAGATGAATTCAGTAATTCTGGGCCACTACTCACGGTCATACTTATGCTCGTGATTTCAACTGCCGGATCTACTTTGGGGATGGGAGAGGAGTTTATTCCACTTATTCCGGTTTTCTTGTTTGTCTCCTACAAACTTGGATACGATAAAATTTATGGATTGGCACTGGTATTTTTATCAGCGGAGATCGGTTTTGCTGCGTCTACAACAAATCCCTTTACTGTGCAGATAGCTCAGGGAATAGCGGAAGTACCAATTGACAGTGGAATTAGATTTAGACTCATTTTTTATGTGGTTATTCTGATGACTTCTATTCTGTATTTGCTAAGGTATGGCAAGAAATTAAAGGCTGATCCATCGAATTCATATCTGGATGAAGGCAATGTTTATGTTGAGGACAAATCAGCAAGGTACGAAAAACTGAATATGACGCACACCATTATTGTCGTTGTTAGTTCCATCCTTTTTGTTGGCATATTGTGGGAAGTTCAGGTACGAGGCTGGTGGCTTACCGAGATGGGAGCTGGCTTTTTATTAATTGTGAGAATTCCTCGGGGCTCTGCCCTAGGGTTTCTGGCTAATATCGAAAGGGTTTACCAAAACGCT
>JAAEPI010000993.1 GCA_024232835.1 Cytophagales bacterium | reverse complement strand
TAAAATGGATTGATACCCAAGTTCTTTCCACTTTCATAGCGAAGCACCGTATATTTTTCAGGGTAGAGTTTGGCAAACTTGGTGTAAGATCCACCGAGGTCTATGATGACCAAGCGAACGCCACTTTCAAAATATTGGCGCAAGATGTTATTGGCCAAAAAGGATTTGCCTTCGCCCGTTGGGGCGAAAATGGCAAAGTTCCTTGCCTTGATGCGTTTCTTGCGCTCGTCCCAAACATCCTTAAGAACGGGAATGTTATGTTCACGGTCATTGAAGATGATGCCTGTTGCATCCGTTTTATAATTCGTATTGTTGATGAACAGGCAAAGCGCGTGTTTTAAATCTGTTACGTACAAATCATTATTTGAGAAGTTAGAAGAGAAACAGCAGTAGCTATTCAGTATATAATTCTTGCGTTCTTCGCCTCTTGGATAATACGGGATGATATCCAATTCCTTAAATTCGGTCTTTATTTTCGAAGTTATTTTGTCGAGCTCTTTAACTTCCTTTGCCCAATAGACAATATTGAGATGACCACGAATTATTCGTGCATTATCATCGGCATTGATTTGGTCAAGAATGTGCTGGATTTTGCCAAGAACCACTTTATTCTGCGAACCGAAGTTGGAACTTTTGTTGAGTTCCTCAATCTTTTTATCCAGTAGCTTGCGCCACTTCTGTTTGTCATCGAGATATAGGATTTGGTTGACAATGTGGTTTTCGTTAAGCGTAAGCCCTAGACCATCAATAAACCCTTGGTGAAACACAAAATCGTCAGAAGTGAATTTCTCATTGGTCTTGCTACTCTGTACACTTTCGCCAAAGCACAGTTCGCTATTGATAGCCAGGGCATCAAAATAGTTTTCGCCTATATTGACGC
>JAAEPI010000992.1 GCA_024232835.1 Cytophagales bacterium | reverse complement strand
GGCGGGCGGCTAAGCCGTGTTATGCGCTTTTGCGGAGCTTTTTAGGAACAAGGGGATTTTCTCCTGCTACAACTTCGGGTGTCACTACATAAGCCGATCCTTTTCCTTCTGTAGGTAAATCAAACATGGCATCCAGCATAAAACCCTCAAAAATAGAACGTAATGCCCTGGCCCCCGTCTTTCGATCCAAGGCCATTTTGCCTATTTTCTCCAAGGCGTCTTTTGGAAATTCCAATACTGCATTTTCCATCTCAAAAATCTTTTGGTACTGCTTGACGATAGCATTTTTAGGTTCCAGCATAATCCTGATCAAGTCATCCTGGCAATGCGGCATCAGTGTTGTGAGCACATGAAGCCTGCCAATAAACTCGCGAATCATGCCATATTTGATTAAGTCATCCATTTTAATTTCAGAAAGGATTTCTCCGGTAGATTTATTCTCTGCCTGATCCATCGTAGCACCAAATCCTATTGCCTTTTTGCCTATCCTTTTTCTTATTATGTCCTCTATACCACTGAAGGTTCCGCCACAGATAAACAGAATATCCTTAGTGTCCATTTGTATGTATTTCTGCTCAGGATGCTTCCTTCCGCCCTGCGGAGGCACATTGATGATAGACTGCTCAAACATTTTAAGTAGTGATTGCTGTACACCTTCACCGGAAACATCTCGCGTGATAGACGTGCTTTGATCCTTTCTTGCAATCTTGTCTACCTCATCTATATAGACAATCCCCTGCTGTGCTCGATCCACATCAAAATCAGCATCCATCAGCAATCTTAAAAGTACATTTTCAACATCCTCACCAACATAACCTGCTTCAGTAAAAGTAGTCGCATCAGTAATAGCAAATGGCACGTCAAGGATTTCCGCAAGTATCTTAACCAACAAGGTCTTTCCTGAACCTGTGGGTCCAACAAGAAGGACATTGCTTTTCTCCAGTTCCACACCATCGTTAGTAATTTCTGAAGCTAATCTTTTATAGTGATTATGGACCGCTACCGCTAATACTCTTTT
>JAAEPI010000991.1 GCA_024232835.1 Cytophagales bacterium | reverse complement strand
TTTGCTACAAGTAAATCCAATTACTAAATTGTTGTTATATTTCCCGTAGTCGAATTATTGGACCAGACAGAACTCTTTTAAACTAGGACTTCCATGACAGAAAAGACAGCACAGCGAATAAATCTCTCTTTTGCAGACAAAAACTCATCAACCGAAGTAATGACAGACCAAAAACAAGAATCAAAGAGTAATAAGAAGATATTTTCATTTGAAGAGGCGTTAGAGGCTTCGTTGAAATATTTTAAAGGCGATGCATTAGCTGCCAGGGTTTGGGTTAATAAATATGCATTAAAGGACTCATTTGGAAATATCTATGAGTTAACTCCGGATGACATGCATAAACGTCTGGCCAGTGAGTTAAGCAGAGTTGAAAAGCAGTATTCCAATCCACTCTCCTTTGATGATCTTTATGAGTTAATAAAAGACTTCAAATACATCGTTCCACAAGGCTCACCAATGACCGGTATTGGGAATAACTTCCAGATCGCGAGCCTTTCCAATTGCTTTGTTATCGGACACAAAGGCCATTCTGACTCTTATGGCGGTATTATGAAGATTGATCAGGAGCAGGTCCAGTTAATGAAGCGTCGCGGAGGGGTTGGGCACGACCTGTCTCATATTCGTCCTACCGGAAGCCAGGTGTTAAACAGCGCACTTACCTCAACAGGTGTCGTTCCTTTTATGGAGCGTTATTCAAATTCAACACGCGAGGTAGCCCAGGATGG
>JAAEPI010000990.1 GCA_024232835.1 Cytophagales bacterium | reverse complement strand
TTTTATTTTGTGTGGTAGTCAAGACCCTAATGAGTGTTAAAAACACAAAATACCACTGAAAATATCAAACCCATTCGTGACAGTCAATTGTGTAACAAAAAGTTACAAAATGTCCATTAACACTCTCTAATAACACCCATCTCACTAGGTGATGAATTCATGTGGTTCATATTCACAGGACCCTTAGGATCCATAAGTCTGAAGTATTTCTGACCAAAATTGGCCATCTAGTAGCCAAAAAGCCAAAAAGGCCATATTTTACAGTGGCACAAATGCACCAAAGTGAATTGATCATGTCCTGCTGCAAGTTGAACTTTTCTCTTTCTTGTTTGATCTTAAGCTGCAGTGATTTCTGTACCTCATCATTATAATGGAAGCTACAGTTCTGGTTGAATATAGCATCGGCTAGAGCTGCAGTTATTGTTTGAGAGTTGTTGTATTCAAGTTCTGCAGATTGGGTGATGTTGTTGATGCCAAGACCTCCTAGACAAGCTGGTATTGAAAAGATGTTACTAAGATTATCAGGTACAAACTGCTTACCAATCAATGCAGGGATAAATCTATCTTTTATATGGTATTCCAGTTTATATAGTAGCTCAGATATACCTGGGGTTGTTCTAGCAACAAAGTTCCATCTTTTAGACGTCCCATATACAAATGCTGAGTAAGCAAGCTGTGGTTCAGATGATGCAATACTTATTAAACCATCAATATCGGTTATCCAGTCTGCCATCTCTTCTTCAATAAAATCTGCTA
>JAAEPI010000989.1 GCA_024232835.1 Cytophagales bacterium | reverse complement strand
GTAATCGCTTCAGGAATGATCATAAAGATCAAGCTACTTTGTATAACGAATATTTCTATCATCAATTTGCTGAAGCAAGTAATTACAATATAGATATTGATTTCGGAAACAATGATTATCTAGATCTCAAATTCTATAGTGAAGATATCTTTCTCATATTGAAAAAGCTGAATGCGAGCAAGGCTGCTGGACCAGATGGAATCCATGGTAAAGTATTAAAATACTGTGCCAGGAGCCTTGCTTATCCACTCAGTATTTTATTCAATCTATGTTTTGTTACGGGCTGTATTCCTCCTGATTGGAAACTGGCCTCTGTTGTACCAGTGTTCAAAAAGGATGACAAGAACTCCGTAGAAAACTATAGACCTATCTCTCTGACCTCTCTAGTAATGAAAGTGTTTGAGAGATGCATTAAAACTGCGCTATTTTCAGTATGCGAAGATGTACTTGATAATAGACAGCATGGTTTCTTGAATAATAGGTCGTGTGTCACACAAATGATCCCTTTTGCCCATGATTTAGCGCTAACCATAGATGATAGGTCCAGGTCCGATATTATTTACTTTGACTTTGCCAAGGCCTTTGATAGTGTGTCACATGATCTTATTCTAAAGAAACTTAAAGAAAAGTTTAAAGTTGATGGGCTCATGTTAAGATTTATCAAAGCATATCTTGAGGGACGCAAGCAACAAGTAGTTATTGGAGGCCAGGCGTCCTCAATGCTTCCTGTCAGATCTGGTGTCCCTCAGGGTTCAATTTTGGGTCCACTCCT
>JAAEPI010000988.1 GCA_024232835.1 Cytophagales bacterium | reverse complement strand
TTATCAGAAAAGCTTCAAACTAAATTGAAAAATATTTTTACAAAACATTCAAACCTTTTTAGTAGATCTAAGCATCACTTGGGTCTATTTACGGGATTCAAAGCGGTCGCGAATATAGATTTGAATTCTAAAGTAAAATGCAGACAGCCCCCACGTAATAGAGTACTACCAGAATCCTGCAAACAGGACCTCTTGAAGTACAAAAACAGTGGACTGTTTGCAACCAGCACAGGACTGGCAGACGATTACTGTTCAAATCTTACTTTGGTACTCAGAAACCAAGTAAAAGAACAACGCGACAGCACAAAAGCGGGTAAAAACATCCAAAAACACACACAAAAAGCCTCTAAAATACAAACGCAACCTATGGCAGAAGGTACACCTGACTCGCAAAGATCACTCTATCGCATGACGATAGATTTCAGAGCGATAAACCAGGTAACACTCAATGAGAAGACATCTCAACTACCTAGCTTGCAGAGTATTGAAGCCAATTTCCACAATGCTTTAGTGTCAACCATTGACCTAAGCAATTGTTATCCCTCCATAGAAATTGAGGAAAATTCAAGGAATTTCTTCAATTTCTACGTGGAGCACGAAGTTTGGCATCACGCGAGACTACCACAGGGATGGTCAGCCTCCCTCGCGATAGCTCAAAGAGCCGTACTTTGGACTTTCCGCGATTCAGTCTTACAAGAATTTTTAGCTACAAAAAACCTCTCAGCCGACCAATTCCCATATACAAGGTTCGGGCAATTTGTACAAGGCTTTGTGGATGACCTTAGCATCTTTTCTAGTAAAGACAATCAAAACCCAGAAGATGTACATTGCCTGTGCATCGAGGCTACTTTCTATGCATTAGAAGCAGCCGGATGGGTAGTCAAATTGGAGGTATCAACCTTTATGAACCCACACTTTGTTTTCTTAGGTCTCACCTGGAACCTCAATGAGCAAAGCTCAATGGTCCAGAATGACCGAGTCGCGTCAATCCTCAGCCATCGCGCCCCGCGATCTATCCCAGAACTAGCAAGTCGATTAGCGACATTACAATATTACCAACACTTTCTCCCTTTAATGAAACGTTTAGCAATTCCACTATACCAATTAATTAAAACAGGGATATTTAAGTGGGAAAAAGTTCATGCACACGCATATGGCAATCTCCTCTACCTCATGTCGCTTCAAATCCGAAACCATATTTTCGACCCAACAAAACCACTAATGGCAATGGCAGACACATCTGCATTAGAAACCAGTTGGGTAATCTTCCAATGGAACCCAGACCAACTTAACCTGGA
>JAAEPI010000987.1 GCA_024232835.1 Cytophagales bacterium | reverse complement strand
TAGGACAATTTTGATATTGGTAAAAATTGAAGAAAAAATCCGGGGTCATTTGGGGAGGGAGGGGGGTCCCCCAACCCAATTACACCTACACTTCACCATAATTGGAGTTGTTGTCCATGCTGCCGTCCCAAGGCAAAACCACTCAACTCGACATTTTTCAAAATTCGGTTTTTTGGCTTAATGGGTTCCTCAGTAGCCCAAAAATATTTTCAGCAACTGAGAGATCTCAACTCTTTCGCTTTTTGGGGTTTTTAGTATGGCAAAAGCACTCAACTCGACAACTTCTTCTTGCTTCACCAAGGCAAATCCACTCAACTTTTCAATTTAGCCACTCAAGTCGAGTTGAGTGGTTTTGCCTTGGGTGAAGCACGACAAAATTTTTATTATTTCTCTAGGTATAAAGACTTCTTTAGGATTGTGTACCCTTGAGGCAGTTTGTTCCTGGTTTCATACAACTGCATTTTCTTCATTGAGTGCACTAATGGCTCTTCTTGATTAATGTTATTGCATTAGTTGCTAATTGCTATGTCTTATTCAGTTTCTACTGCATGTTATGTGGCTTGTTTGGTAGTGGGGATTTTACAGAAGAAATTGAACGATTATACAGATTTACCTTAAATTTAAAGAGTAAGGAGAAGCGGCAGGCTCAAAAGGCAGCTGAAACCACAGTTCAACCTGATGAGCCATCCACTTCATCAGTTTAATCCTAGAGAAATCAACACTAATGCAGCAGAAAAACACACAATGGCCGAAGCTGCTCAACGGAAGAATGAGAAGAACAAGATCATGAGATGGAACTTCAATCAGTGATTCCGTGCCTAGAAAAGAGGATGAAAATGCTGAAGATCATGTCGCAAATGCAAACAAGGATGAATCTGATGGTGAAGAGGGGGGTAGAGATGACAGAGTATGCAGATGAGGGACCAGTGGTGGAAGTGCCGCGCACGAGGCAGCGCCTGGACCGCATGTCAGAAGTGCTTGAATTTATTTTCTCTTGAACGCCACTCTTTGGATTCATCATGATTGGTGACACTGGTCACACTGGCCTTTCGCCAGTGGAACGTTCTGGTTGAAGCATTCCTGAAACTGCGTCAACTGCCCAAGAAAACCGCCGAATAAGAGCTTGACGGAGCTTGAGAAAATAGTCAGGCAGGCGAAATGGGGCGCCGTTGTCACGTCCTGATTGCAGAATTCTACCACATAGCTTTTTGGTAAACACGCAGTAAAATCCAGCATGCAAGCAGTAGAATCGACAGAAAATTTTCAAGGAAAGT
>JAAEPI010000986.1 GCA_024232835.1 Cytophagales bacterium | reverse complement strand
TGCCAACGTCTTAACGAAAACAGGAACTGGCTTGAAGCAGGGGGCGGAGGGGCGGAGCGGGAGGGCATAGCACTATGCAGGGCTCTAAATTAACTTTTTTCATCACCAGCCAAAATGGCTAGTAGATGTTAATCTTACTAGCCAAACACACACTCACTAATGGGTCAAAGTGGCTAGTAAGTTGGTCTTTTCTACCAGCCAAACTGAAATTTCACCAGCATTTGGCCGGTTGGCTGGTGTTAATTTAGAGTCCTGTTCATAACACATTAACAGATAAGGTCTGATATTCAGAAAAAATTGAATTCAATTGAGCAATTGAAGTGTTCAAGGGCACTGAAGCCATGGAGGAGGAAAGGGATTGATAAGGGTGGGATTGAAACCTTGTGATCTACAATCTAACTCCAATACCACTACCCCACGGCTGCTCCTAAACTTACCACATTGCGTTTATAGTTTATACCCACTCTACTTTCCATATACTATTTGTACATTCTCCTCTGATATCTACTGTGCATAAGCTGTCTAAAACTATTGTGCACCCCATTTTTCTATGCATATTTGACTTACTACTATGACCATCTTCATTGCTCTGGTTGTATATAACTGCATTCGATCTGTAAAACTGCCCTCAATTTATATTGAGTAACAAATCTCTACATACTCTAATATTCTTAAAATACCAACAGGTGATTTCTATGTTTAAGAGGTCTTTTCAGACAATTGGATTTCCTCTGTGATCATTCTTTATGTAAAATTGTTACCACTAAAAATATAATAAGGAAAAGAATACAAGAGCCTATTGAAAATAAAAATGTTCTTGAAATCCTAATCAGAGAATCACATAGGTTGCAGTTGATCAGCTTTTTGAGAGACTGGTGTGAAGAATTGCTATATCAACATGTTATGTGTGTGTGTGTGTGT
>JAAEPI010000985.1 GCA_024232835.1 Cytophagales bacterium | reverse complement strand
CTCATATGGCTCAAATGTGAAATACATTAGAAAGTGTAGAGAGGCCAATCTTCTCCCCATATCCTCCAGGTTTAATGTTAATGATCTTATCCTTTTCCATAAAATTGTTTATGATCTCATACCAGTTGCCCTTCCTAATTATCTAAGATTTTTCAATGGTAACAGTCGGCTGCGTTCATCCCATCTGGATCACCTTTCATTAGAATGCAGTCTTCTCCCTAAAAGCGCATCGTCCAGCAGTCTACTAGAGAAATCTTTTTTCTATCGTACTCACTCAGCTTGGAACTCTTTGCCTCTCGAAATTCGCGAAATAGGTAGTACAAAAGTTTTCAAATCAAATCTGGAGACACATGAATGGAAGATTCTGCTAGAATCAGATTCAAGTGACTCGTATGATTTTGGATAGACTGTACGTTCGTGGTCATCTCATTGCACTCATAATTATCATTCACATTGCACAGGTTTCGCTCTATGTAACAATCGCTCGAAAAATCTCATAATCGCATCACTTTAAGATATTACTTTTTTGGGCTTTAGTGGTGTGGTTGGGGGCTTGCGATTT
>JAAEPI010000984.1 GCA_024232835.1 Cytophagales bacterium | reverse complement strand
CATTTGATTATCAAATAGAAAATGTAGAATCTTATGAATTGGTAGAATTTCATTCCATGGCTCAGTCCGATAACGATTGCAGTTTAGCAATGCTGATCAATGGGTCTGAAGTTGGTTCGATCGATTTAGCTTCTGTTCCTTCTGGATCATACACCGTGAAAGGCAGTGAATCTTCAGGAGTATTCCCTATAACTGGAAATTCAGACAATATTGAAGTAAAGCTCAGTTTCACTCCAGATGGCACTACCTCAATTGCCTATTTTGATTGGTTTTCTGTTTCTCTCAAGAGATTCTTGATTCTTGCCAATGAGCCACTCTTTTTTCGATCACTGGCTAGCCTGAGCAATATAATCTCATCATTTGAAATAAGTGGTGCCGATGCTTCTGTGCAGGTATGGGAGGTGACGAATCCGACCGTTCCTTTGGCAATCGAACCTTTGATATCCAGTGATAAAGCGATTTTTTCAGTTAATACTCAAGAATTGGGAGAATTTGTTGCGTTCTCTGGTTCGTCATTTGATAAGCCAACGGCTTTTGGGTCTGTGCCAAATCAGTCGATTCAATCCTTTACTGCAGTTGATGGGATTATTGTTACGCATCCGAATTTTTTGGAACAAGCGCAGCGGCTTGCTGATTTCAGGTTATACAATGATAATCTTTCTGTGAATGTTGTCACTACGAGAGAAGTCTACAACGAATTTTCTTCTGGCATGCAGGATGTCTCAGCCATTAGAGATTACGCAAAGTACATTTACGATGTGGGGGGAGGATTATCCTATTTGTTGCTTTTTGGAGATGGGTCGTATGATTATAAATACCGAGTCGATAATAATACGAATTTCGTGCCCATCTATGAATCAAGGAATTCATTACATCCTGTTCTCAGCCACTCATCAGATGACTACTTTGGATTTTTAGAACCCTCAGAGGGTGAGTGGATTGAAACAGCAGCAGGTGATCACACCATGGAAATCGGCGTTGGTCGACTGCCAGTGAAGACTGCCGAAGAGGCAGAGGTAGTGGTAGATAAAATCATTCGGTACGCCTCTAGCACTTTGACATTGGGTAAATGGCGCAATGAAATCTTGTATATAGCCGATGATGGAGATGGAAATATCCACACGAGACATGGAGAGGATTTGTCGGAAATAATTAACCAAAACAGTGTATTCAATATTCAGAAAATTTATCTGGATGCTTTTGAACAACAAATAAATCCATCCAATGAACGATCTACAGCTACGAACAGATCCATACTGGATGCAATTGAAAGGGGTGCTTTCTTGGTCAACTACATTGGTCATGGAAGTGAGAAAGTTTGGATGCATGAAAATGTCTTAACCACTTCCGATATTGAACAACTGACAAATTTTCAAAAGCTGCCCATTTTTGTAACAGCTACTTGTGAGTTTGGGAGATATGATGATCCGACACAAATCTCTGGAGCAGAACGTCTAATATTAAGTGATCGAGGGGCAATAGCCTTGCTCACCACAACGCGTCCCGTATTTGCAAGCACCAATTTCGTCCTTAATCAGGCGTATCATCAGAGCATAATTCAAATTGCTTCTAACAGAAACTTGCGGCTGGGTGATGTGATAAGAGAGACGAAGAATAATAGTCTTGTTGGTGCAGTGAATAGAAATTTTGCCTTGTTGGGTGATCCTATGATGCGACCTGCCTATCCGAGATTTGATGTTGAACTTGATCAGTTTAAAAATGAGGAATTGGATACCTTGTCGGCTTTGGAGAAAGTTGATTTTTCAGGAAGTATCGTGTACGAGGAGCAAACAGTATCAGACTTTAATGGCAAGCTTGATATTATCTTGTTTGATATACCAACAGAGAAAATCACTAGGGGTCAGCAGAGTAGCCCGTTCTTATATACTGAGAGAGACAATGCCCTTTTTCGAGGAGAGGTTACCGTTACGAATGGACAGTTTTCAGGGAACTTCATAATCCCCAAAAACATAAGTTATCAAAACCAAAGTGGTAAGCTTAGCTTGTATGCCTGGGATGAATCTGGTGGGAATGATGCAATAGGCTTATCCAAAAATTTTGTTTTGGGAGGGACGAATCAAACAGCCTCTGATGACAGCACACCTCCGAGTTTAGAAGCTTACCTAAATGAACCCTCCTTTAAGAATGGATCCACAGTGGGGTCAGGAGCTCTACTTATTGCGAAATTTTTCGACGAAAGCGGTATGAATATTAGTTACTCAGGGTTTGAACGAGGGATCACACTTAATCTAAACGGTGAGATTATAGAGCTTAATGATTTTTATACAGCCAATCTGGATGATTTCACCAATGGCACTGTGATGTATCCATTACCTGATTTGGAACCCGGCCAATATACTGCATTGATTAAAGGTGCGGACACATACAATAATTCGGTCGAAGAGGTAGTTGAATTTGTAGTATCAAACCAACCATTACTTCAGACCTTTAACTTTAGCACATATCCGAATCCAGCCAGTACTTTTACAAATTTCACATTTGATCACGATAGAGAAGGAGAGCCCTTGAGGGTGGAAATACTTGTTTATTCCATGAATGGGAATCAGGTAGATTTGGTTGTCGAACAGATAGATTTTAGTGAGAGAAATGTCAAATTACAGATGGACTTTTCAAGTAGAATTATTGAGGATGGGTTGTACGTATATCGGATCATTGTCAAGAGCAGGGTAGATGGTGCGTCTGATGAATTGGTTGGGAGATTGGTTATCAGGAATTAAATTAGCTTTGTGCGTTTGAAATTAATGATTTGATGAAAAAAATAATTATCACTTTACTGTTTCTGGGACCTTTTATAGGATACTCTCAGAGTGATTTATTAGGTAGGAATAACAATCCAATCACTGTGGCTGTGCCATTTGTGAGTTTTGCTCCAGATAGCAGAGGTTCAGCACTAGGAGATGCGGGCGTGGCGTCAAGCCCGGACGCATATAGTGCCCATTGGAATGTTGCCAAATTGGCGTTTATTGAGAATGATATGGGTTTTTCATTTTCATATTCACCTTGGCTTGGAAATATCGTTGACGATATGTCTGTCAATTATTTAACCTTCTATAAGAAGATAGATCAGCAGCAGACTATTGGCGCATCCATGCGATATTTCGACTTGGGAGAGCTCTTTTTGACGAATATTCAGGGTGTTCCTCTAGGGGTCGAAAACCCAAAGGAACTAGCCATTGATGGCACGTATTCGAAGAAACTGAGCCAGAATTTGAGTGTTGGAGTAGCGGGCAGATTTATTTGGTCAAATCTCACAGGCCAACTAAATAACGCACCTGATGCAAACGCGGGGACAAGTATTGCGGTGGATATGGGCGTTTACTATACGAGACCATTTATGCTTAACGGTAAAAATTCTGAAATGGCATTTGGATTAAATCTTTCCAACATCGGACAAAAGGTTTCCTATAGTACGGAAGATAATGAAGACTTCATACCAGGTAATATGAGAGTGGGAACGGCATTTACAACTAGTCTGGATGCTTTTAACAGCATTACGATTTTATTTGATGTGAATAAGCTTTTAGTACCAACACCACCGCAATTAGATGAAACTACGGGTGAGATCATTGCAGGAGAAGATCCTGACCGATCATTACTAAGCGGCACATTTGGATCATTTGGAGATGCACCCAGAGGATTCAAAGAAGAGCTGCAAGAGATATCCTACTCTTTTGGTGTCGAGTATTGGTACAAGGATGTATTCACAGTTAGATCAGGGTATTTCACGGAGCATAAAAACAAAGGCAACAGAAAATACTTCACTGCCGGGATAGGTTTCCAATATCAGGTTTTTGGTGTTGATTTTTCGTATTTAATACCTAAAGTCCAGAATCATCCACTAGCTGATACATTGAGATTATCGTTTATTTTCACTCTTGATAAGGGCATAGTTGTGGAGCCAACTGATTAGCCCTATTTCTTAAGTAAGATGTAGTTGCTCTTTATTTGAATATCCTCATACTCAAATTTCACAATTGTTTGTCCCTGATAATTAAGGACACCCTTTTTTTCTGACAGAGTTCCTATTACTTTATTATTTCCCAAATCCGTAAGGTTTTCGTAGGCACCTGACAAGAATGTAATCCCATTTGGATCCGCCATGGCGTATGAGCCATTTTTTGAGTGCATCACGTAATTTCCAGAACTGGCGGTTGAAATGGATCGATAATTTGCTACCAGTACCTCTTCACCTGACTTATTCAGAAGTCCATAAAACCCATTTAATTTGAAGATTGCCAACTCATTTTTGAAGGAGGAGACCCACTCGTAATGAGGCTGAATAATGATATTCTCAGATTTATCAATGAAACCCCATTTACTCCTAAGTTGGATGGCCGCCAGGCCTTCAGAAAAAACTCTGGCAGAATCATACCTGTTGGCGATTCGGAGGTTTCCTTGAGTATCAATAAAACCATAATGGTTGTTTTTCTTTATCAGAAATAAATCTTCTGAGAAGGCAATGATATCTTCAATTTGATCTCTCTGACGTAAGATGTGATGACCGGTTGAATTCACTAAATCAACGTATTGCAAGTTCAGTTCATAAAAACCCTCCCATTTCTGCACGGATCGATAAATAGTGTTGGCAACAGGGCGGCCAGATTTATTGACTGCACTAAAGGTACCTGCATAAGTCAAAACGAAATAATCGTCTTTGGCTTTGATTTCATCTATGGTTTGAAAAAGAAGACGGCCATTGTAGTTTATCAATTGATGGCTTCTTCCTTTTGTTCCAAGGAAATGTCCATTTTGGAAATTAATTAGATCAAATTTCGGGGGTATCAACCATCCGTGTCCAACATGGAATACACCCCATTTCCCAACGTACTGAGCGATGAATTTGGAATCGATCACTTGTGAGATAGAATCATATCTAAAATCAGACAGGGTTCCTTCTATGCAGTCGAAGACAGCCCAGTAGTTAAATTTCCTAACCGGCTGATAGCGTCCTATTTTTGGAAGCACCGTCTCAAAAATCTTTTTAGAAATTCCGACACCTAACCGATTATAAATGGACCAACCAATTTCATTTTTAACGTAAAAATATTTGCCATTAAAATGAATGGAATCATGCGCTTCCAGGATCAGCTTTCCAAATTCACTTATTGCTGACCACTTGCCAGAAGTTTTGGATTTTACAATAGCGAACCCATCCGTCTGCTGCTTGAAATCAAAACTTCCGGATGGTTGATTAATTGAAGTTGAAAAAAACTGAGAAAAACCATTCGCATGATAAATCCAAAGATCCTTTCCCAGATTATTGATTGAATCACACGAAATTTCAAAATTCCCAGCATCAGTTTGTATCTCCCAAGTTGGAAATGGAACAACTCTGTT
This sequence comes from Cytophagales bacterium, assembly GCA_024232835.1. Lineage (GTDB taxonomy): Bacteria > Bacteroidota > Bacteroidia > Cytophagales > Cyclobacteriaceae > JAAEPI01. The sequence goes on along the minus strand of JAAEPI010000984.1, from coordinate 10,471 downwards.
AAAGGATTTTACTTCCTTGAGTTTTGGCTCATGGATGACCTTACCAGCTGACGAAATAGCACCTTTTTGGCCTTGCTTTGTGATGATTAAAAAGAGAGAATCTTTTCTGGTATTATTCACATGCCTTTCTATTATCTGACCTGATTTGGTGTAAATATCAACATGGTTGGCACCCTTTTTTGCAATGAGCAGCTCTCCAAACACATCGATTTCAAGATAGGTGATGTCGACTCCTTTGGTAAGATTGGGATTTATACTACCCATAAGAAAGTGATTATTCTCATAGACAGTCACAAGAGTGACCCCTTGATCATTGGTGAGTTCGAAGTAATCAAGATTTAGAATAATGTTGCCTTTTGAGTCGATGAGACCATAGAAATACCGATTCGTGAATTTACCCTTTACAGCTACAAGATATCTTCCGGAAGAGAAGGGCTCAATTTTGTCGAATCTTGAATCAGTGATCCTTTTATTGTTAAGGGTCATCAGCCCCCACTTTTCGTTTTCCTTAAATCCGATCAGTTGATTGTCTGCAGACTTATCGCCATTGCTCCATCCTATTTCGTCGTAAACTGCCGGAATCAGAACTTTCCCATATTGATCTTGTACTCCTTTGAAATTATCCGAAGTAAAAATCTCATGAGAAGTTTGTGCCGCGAGTTGCCAAGAAGCAAAAATGAGGAGTACCGCTAATTTCATTTAAGGCTAGGACTTGCTAGAAGGCTCTTTTTCAAGATCAAAGATATCGTGCAGTGCTCCGACCAAGGAGTCAGCTTCACCACGCTTGCATGCTGCTTTCAGTTCGAGAACCGGAAGTTTGATTACTTTTTGAATCATGTTTTTGGTAACAGTCTCCAATAATTCGATTTCGCTTGCGGTTAGTTTTTTTTGATGACGAGCGAGTTCCTCTTTTCGAATTTGTTCCAACCGTTCTTTGAGTAGTTTGATCGTTGGTGATACCTCCATTTCACCAGCCCAATTATTGAAATCGGCTAGATGCTCATGAAGAATGCTTTCAACGTCTGAAATCGCATTTCTTCTCGTATCTAGAACGACCGATGTTTTTTCTTCTATTTGATCGATGTTATACAACATCACGCCGTTCACCTCCTCTACATCTTCATTGATACTACGTGGAACTGATAAATCCAGAAATAATTTTTGAGTTAAACTGGTGACAAGCGATTCTTTAGAAATTAGAATCGTGTCTACGGTGGCGGCTGATATTACAACATCAGCTTTGTTCACTTCGCTAACTAAATCGGAATATTCTGCTACAGAATATTCTCTATTACCAACAAGGTCAAGAGCTCGTTGCTTGGTTCGATTGATGAGGGTAATGTCAGTAAATTCCTCTTTCAAATTTTCCAGAACATTCTGTCCAATTTCGCCAGTTCCTATCAGTAATATGCGTGGGTTAAGAATAACTTCAGACTGGACATTTATTAAGTCTACTGCAACACCGGCCACCGAACCGAATCCATCTCTAAACGGGGTTTCTTGTGAAATTCTTTTATTGGCAAAGAATATTGTGTGCATGAGACGGTGGAGGAAAGCACCTGCCCTGTTTTCATCTGCCGTCCATTGGTAAGCATGTTTTACCTGATTAATGATTTGGATGTCTCCAAGTACTTTTGAATCCAACCCCAGACTCACCTTGAAGATTTGCTCGATTGCCTCATCATGCCCGTAGATGTTAAAATATGAAATCACATGGTCAGGTTCAATTCCTTTTTCCAGACACATAAGCTTGATCACTTCTTGTTCCAGAGCTTGATCAGATGAAAAATAGACTTCAGTACGGTTGCATGTTGAAATGATAATGGCCTCTTCAATTCCATGTACCGCTTTAAGTTTTTCAAGAAACGACTTGCTTGTTTCCTCTAGAAAGGCTAATTTTTCTCTTATATCTATGGGCGTGTTATGATAGCTCACACCCACTGCTCGGAATTGATAATCCATACTACTGAAAATCGAAACGCAAATGTATTGGTTTCTAAGTACATATTGATATGAGTTTTTTACGAAAAGTCAGGCAACTTATTGTCGATTCGTTGGGTTTTTCTAAAACAGAAGCAAATGGATTTTTGATTCTGATCACATTGGTAGTTTTGATTGCCATAGTTCCACGTATTTATTTTCGATACGAAGGGTCAGAGCTTAATTCATATGAGAGCAATACATCACTTGAGGAATGGGCGACAGAAATGAATACATCCATTTCTAAGAAGAAGAAATTTGAACAATCAGTCCAATCACACACCGCGTTAAAGTCATTCAACCCTAATCTGGCTACCCTTGAGCAAATGATGAATGGAGGGTTACCCAAATACCTTGCAGAGCGAGTAAAGAAGTATAGAGAAAAAGGAGGGACGTTTAAAGAAAGAGAGGATTTGAAGAAAATGTATGGCATGACTGATTCATTATTTTCTCATATTAAATCGTTTCTCGTTCTTCCTCCAATCAAAGTAGAAAAGTATGGTAGGAAGGATACGGCTAGATTTCAACCAAAGTGGTCAAAGAAAGAATTGGTTAGGTTTAACTTAAATAAGGCTACACCAGAAGAACTGCAAAACGTGAGTGGAATAGGACCTGTGTTGTCGGAGCGAATTGTGAAGTACCGAGACTTACTAGGAGGATTTTATTCAGTCGATCAACTCAAAGAAGTATGGGGGCTCAAGGAAGTGGTAATCGAAAATGTGATCAGCCAATCAGATTTTTCAGGTCAGGTAAAGCATACGACGATTAATACCGATTCTATCAAATTGCTCGCGAGACATCCCTATATAGATTACAATCTGGCGAGAGCCATCATCAACTACCGAGAAGTACATGGAGTGTATAAATCGATGGAAGAGCTAAGGAAAATTAAAGTAATGAATGACAGTCTCTATCAGAAATTATCTCCCTATCTTTCTCTCTAAGCTGATTGAGCTTATACATGCAGAAAATTCTACAATCGTATTTGAGACGGCTTACCAACCTTTCGGGAAATAACCGTTCGTTGCTCCTGCTGCGGCTGATTTCAGATCAGTTTATGGATTTGCACGACCTGAATTTTTCACTGGATAAGCCAAGTTTCAAACTCGTAGAGGAATTAATCAGCAAGGAAAAGAAAATTCCGCTTTGCGCAGAGATGGATAGTCGAGATGCCAGCTCTAATGTACTGAGCAGACGGTTGAAAAAAATTCAGCGAATTGATAACTTCATTTTTGAGGAGCGTGGAGCTAAGGATTTATACGTCGGATGGCCATTTGTAAGAGGGAAATTTGCAGATGGAACCATGGTAAGATGTCCACTAATTTTTTTCCCCGTGGAGCTACAGAAGGAAGACAATACCTGGTTTCTGATTCGCAGAAAGGAAGTGAATACCACTCTAAATAAAACATTTCTATTAGCCTATTCTTATTACAATGAAGTAACGCTTGACGAAGAACTGATTGAGCAGGTGGTGGATGATTATGATAAAGAAAGTACCCCTTTCAGGACGCAATTGTATCAGCTACTCAAAAACAGTAAAGTTGAGATAAATTTCAATTCGGACAACTTCACTGACGAGCTTAAACTTTTTAAAAATTTCAAAAAAAATGAGCTGGATCAAGAAGAGCGACCGGGGAAGTTGAAGATGTTTCCAGAAGCAGTCTTGGGAATTTTCCCACAAGCCGGATCCTATTTGGTTCCGGATTATTTACACTTGTTAGAGAAGGAAGAACATGAAGACATGGAAGATTTCTTTTCGAAGGCGATTCAAGATGAAGACAAAAGATACTCGGATCGAGTAAGGGAGGAGAATACCTTCACACCTTTTAGGATGGACGCTTTTCAGGAGCATGCACTCGCTCAGGTGAAAAGGGGACAATCACTGGTCATTCAAGGGCCACCCGGTTCCGGAAAATCCCAGCTTATTAGCAATATGATCAGCGACTTTATTGCCAGGGGAAAGAACGTATTATTGGTTTGTCAGAAGAGGGCAGCATTGGATGTAGTTTGGGAAAGACTCAAAACGAAGGAGTTGCATGATTTTATAGGGCTGGTTCATGACTTTAAAAATGACAGAAAATCAATCTTCGATCAGATTGCTAATCAGATAGAATCATTAGATGAGTATAAAAGTAAAAATAGCAGTTTGGATGTGATCTTACTGGAAAGGGAGTTTCAACAAGCCTCGAGACGAATTGATAAAGTCACGGAAGAGCTGGATGAGTTCAAAGAGGCTCTTTTTGATGATCAGGAATGTGGCAAATCAGTAAAGGAACTTTATTTGATTTCAAGTCCAAATCGCACTTCTGTGACCTTGAATCAAGAGTATCGTTCGTTTAGTTATGACAAGGCGGTAGAATTTAATCAGAATTTCAAACGCTTCCTTGATTATCACGAACGATTCGAGGGTCAGGAGAATTTCTGGGCAGAAGGGAATTCATTTTCGCATTTCGGAGCATCTGATTTCACCAGGATGAAAGAAATACTTGGAGAACTTCAGGGATTTCAAAAAATGATTGATGAACGGGCAACCACGTTCACTAAGCAGAAAGTAGACTTTGAAACGGTGGCTTATTTCCTAACCAAGCGTGAAAAATTTAGCAACCTTATCGAAGTACTTTCAGATGAGAAAGTCTTTCATTTTTTCCAGACCATCATTGGAAATCCGCCAAAAAAACCGTTGGATGTTTTGAATCGTCTGGAACAAGGAGTTATACCTTGCTTTAAAGGGTCGGGACCGGAAATTTCTTTGCCTTATGACCAGCTCGGTAGGTTTCAAGAGGCACTGGAAGCGGCTATTAAAGCGCGGAGTAATTTTTTTAGCTGGATTAAGTGGAAGCTTACCTCGGAAGACAAAGTGTTCATTACGAGAGTTTTGGTTGCAAATGAGCTCAAAAGCAATAAAGAGGGGTTTAATGTGTTGCTTGAGCGAATTGATAATCGTCTCAATTTCGAACATTACTTTTCGGAGATTCAGCAATCAAAATGGATGATTGACTTTCCGACATACATGCGAAAAATAGATGTACAAACGTGGTTTTTCACTACCAAGGAGGCAGCCAATGCATTTGAAATTAGAAATACAATTCGCTCACTTCCTGAGTATATTTCTGCTCCTGAGTATGAATTGCATGATTATCTCGAACGTGTTCGATCGTTGATTAAGTTGCTGGATGAAGTACCTCAACAAATCCAATTGTGGTCCAGGTACATTAGCGAAGGGCAACTTCGATCTTTAATGATGGGTAAGCAAAAGCCCAAAGAAGCTGGCAAATTGTTGGCTCGAGATTTTGATGCATTGTTAGAGTTTCACAAGTTGAGAGATGGTTTTGCTTCCGCTGAAACGAGTACCATTCAAAAGTTGCTAGAAAACTATAGCTCGAAAGAAGAATGCCTGAAAGTATTTGAAAATAGTTTGGCACTTGCATGGATTGATCATATCGAATCCAAGTACCCCGTGTTGAGAGATGTATCTTCTCAACGACTTGATCATCTGACCAGTGAGTTGCAAGAAGCCATTTGGGACAAGCGGAAGGTAAGCCAGGAGATTTTGATCTTGAAGTCGCGAGAACGCACATATAGCGATGTAGAATACAATCGATTAAATAATAGAGTGACCTATCGTGATCTTCATCATCAGGTGACCAAGAAGAGGCGCATCTGGCCGATTCGACGAGTAGTTTCTGATTATCATGAAGAGCTTTTTCAGTTGTTGCCTTGTTGGCTCACTTCACCCGAGTCCGCCTCAGCGATTTTCCCGATGGAACAAATTTTCGATTTGGTCATTTTTGATGAAGCGTCGCAATGCTTCTCAGAGAGAGGATTGCCGGCCATGTATCGAGGCAAGCAGATTGTGGTAGCGGGCGATGACAAGCAGCTAAAGCCGAATGATTTGTACCGTGTGCGTTGGGATGAAGAGAGTGATGAGGACATCCCCGATTTAGAAGTGGATTCGCTACTCGATTTGGTGAAAAAATATGTGCCGGAAATTGCTTTGCAAGGCCATTACAGAAGTCGGTCATTAGAATTGATCGAATTTTCTAATGAACATTTCTATAAAGGGAAATTGAAGATGCTTCCTCACTTTGAAGTAATCAATAGGGCTACTCCTGCCATACATTTTGATAGAGTGAAAGGAGTATGGGAAGACAATATCAATGAGCTGGAAGCGAAGAGGGTGGCTGAAATTGTCCATAGAATCCTAAACGAAACTCCTTCCAAAACCATAGGAGTAGTGACTTTCAATACGAAGCAACAAGGACATGTACTGGACGTGTTGGAAGAATATTCTGCAAAGAAAGGCATACTACTTCCTGACCATCTTTTTGTTAAAAACATTGAGAATGTACAAGGTGATGAGCGGGACGTAATTATTTTCTCCACAGCCTATGCGCCTGATAAAAAGGGAAAATTACGCTTGCAGTTTGGCACTCTGAATCAAGAGGGTGGCGAGAACAGACTGAATGTGGCAATTACTCGCGCAAAAGAAGAAGTATATCTGGTATGTAGTGTGCGACCTTCCGAACTCAAGACGGCCGATACCAAAAATCCCGGACCTAAGGTGCTGAAAGAATATTTAGAATATGCAGATCAGGTGAGCAAGAAGAAGTGGAAGCCTGCTGCTCATACCGAATCATCTCATAGCCCCGAGTGGTATCTAAGAAATCAGCTTCCCGAATTGATGGCCTCATCTGGAACGGAGTTGGAGAAAAATTTACCCTTTGCGGATCTCACAGTTACAGATAAGAATGGCTACAAGGGATTGGTTCTTACGGATGATGAGCTTTTTCATGACAATCTCTCCGCCAAGCAGTCGCATGCCTATCAGGTTTTTCACTTAGCAGAGAAAAAGTGGCCCAACATTCGCCTCTATAGTCGAGAGTATTGGATGAGCCCTGAGCATACCGAAGGGAAACTGAAGAAGTTTATTGGAAGAGTGGAGGAGTGAGGTTCGGCTATCGTCCGTGGCGATTTGACTGATTTTCAGTTTCCGTCACCACCAAGCCATGAACGTTTCAAACCTATTCATGCATGGCGGAGATTGCAAATAGCGACAAAGTTTCTTTACAAATGATGCCCCATGGATGATAGGTAATGTGTGTTCGGCCATTTTTATTCATTTGGTTCAATGTGAATTAGAACGTGACCCAAATTTGGTATTTCATTTCTCAAATGGTCTTTTAGTTGATGTGAAATATTGTGTCCTTCTTTAACAGAAATTGTTCCGTCGACAATTGCGTGTAAATCGACATGATATTTCATCCCTGATTTTCTAATAAAACACTTTTCCGTTCCAATGACACCAGTGACCTTTACTGATTCTTTGCGTACTTTTTCCAAAAGGTCGTCATATAAATGTTCATCCATAATCTCTCCCAAAGCAGGTCTGAAAATCAAATAGCTATTGTAAAGAATAAAGACTGAGGCAAGCAATGCTGCCCAATCATCAGCCGTTTCATAACCTTTACCGAAAATTAAAGCAATTGAGATTCCGATAAATGCCATTATTGAAGTTATTGCATCGCTCCTATGATGCCAAGCATCTGCCCGAAGGGAAGAACTATTGGTTTGTTTACTTTTTCTAATCACTATTCTGAAAGAAATTTCTTTCCATATGATGATACCACCAAGTATGATCAAAGTCCAAGATTTCGGAACTTTGTGAGGCGTTTGAATATTTTGGATGCTTTCATAGGCAATGATGGTTGCTGATGTTACAAGGAAAGCAACCACCATGAAAGTTATTAGCGGTTCAATTTTTCCATGTCCGTATGGATGGTTCTTGTCTGCTGGTCGTTTAGCATACTTTAAGCCAACCAACACGAGTAGTGATGAGAAAATATCGGTTGTCGATTCGATAGCATCTGCAATAAGAGCGTAGGAATTTCCAAAGAATCCTGCAAGCCATTTAATCAATGCTAGACTGGCATTGGCAATGATGCTGAAGTATACGATTCGTATTGCTGTCTGTTCGTTATTCATTCAGATTCTCAGGTTGCACACAACATTTTGTGCAAACGCCATGTGGTGTTTATTTCCTTTATACACTTAAGTGATTAATAATTCTAATTCGCTGATATTCATTTATAAACCCAATTGTTGAACGTTTGCCTGCTAACGCAAGCAGGTTGTTGGATACAATCTTCACTATCTATCAAAGATAGCAAAAAACGTAAACGGCGCGTCTACTCCATCGCCTCCACCCTCCATCCAACAGATAGGATAGAATGTAAAGTATCCAAACGCATAAATTGCTTTAAGTCCACTGAATAATTGCCTGATTAGCATAAAATATTGACAACCTCATTTACGTTTTGTCGGAAATGCTGGTAACGGCAAGCTAAGCTCTGTAGGAACAGCCTTTCATATTCCGTAAAAATATTTTTCAACAATTCCATTTGCAAATAGCTTAGTAAAACTATGGAGCTTAGCATCTGTTAGAGCCTTTTCTCTATTCCCACCAACCGAAATTGTCTGAAATTATGATTTCGTTCTTTTGAATATGGTGAGTTGTTTTCATTGGAATTGTTCGAAAGTCCATACCGTATTTATCTACTAGATTTCGTATTTCTTCTGTGTCATCATAAGTCAACATGAATTTACCCTCTAATTGAGCAGTCAACGAAAAAAGAGCATCATGATCAATTTCAAAGTGCGTATATAGTCTCTTGCCTGCAATTGTATAGGGAGGGTCAATAAAAAAATATGTTCCAAAGTCGTGCTTTGCCTTTTTTATTTTTTCAAAAGCATCTCCTGTCTCAAAATTTATTTTCTTTTTGACATATCCAATTGCAAGAATTCTATCATGTAATGTTTTTGGATACCAACGTGATTTTATTCCTTTGCCATTTTCCCCATTTTTTATTAATCCAGAACCCTTAGTAATTATACCACCATGGAAAATTCTATTTTTTAAGATGGTACTGAAAGCTTGTTCTTCAATAGTTTTTTCTTCTTTTTGAAGAATACGGTTTGCGTGTTCAGGTGTAAGGTCAAAGGAATAAATCTGCTCAGCTAACCAACTATGATTTCCATTAATGATAACTTCCCAAACTGCTGCTATTTCTTTGTCAAGTTCAATCATTAGTGCCTGATCAACTAATTTCTCAAAAACTGCTGTCAGGCTCACAATGCCACCGCCAGCAAATGGTTCTATTAGCTTCTTAGGTTCTTTACATTGTCTTAACCATTTTCTTACCACGGGAATTAGCCATGTTTTACCACCCGGATATCTAAATGGACTTCTTTGTGGTATAGAAGCCACGTTCACCGCTTTAGGGGTGATATCCTTTCTCGGCTTGGTTTCAAATATTGAAAGTTGTCCGTCCATAATTAACTGCTAATTATGTCTGTCAAAGACGGTGCATCTGGTGGGTTCTTATCCAAATGTTCATCGAGACGGTTTTGTAGTATATTGATGAAATCAGAAACATATCCCGGCTCGGGTGTAGTTACCCGTAAAAGAGCAGGTTCAAATTCAGTGTACACTGTATCAACTAATACAAGATTGTTCTGATTTTGTTCTTTGTTGAATTCAAGGTCATAAAGGAACCAAGCTACATTAGCTTTTGACTTAGTCGTTGTTGGCAGATTTGGCAGGGTGTCAAAAAAGGATTTTTGCAGGGCAACCGTTTGTTTCTTCTTCCAAGATTGGAATATCCCACCTTTGTAAAGCATTTGTGGGATAAGTCTTTTACGTGAAGAAGAAAGATAATCAGGTTTGGGATAATTATAACCGGTCGGCCATTCAAAACCTTTTGAGGGTCTTTTGATATAATCTTCAAATGGGTTTCTAAGGTTTCCGGAGATGTAAACCCCCTGGACTTCTAGAGAAGCAAAGTCAATTAATTCGCCTTTTTCATTATAACGGACTAAAACAAAATCTATATTTCCTGCTGACTGACCATTTTTATCAACAAGTTTTATTTCAGATAAAGAAGTCCATTCTGCTTTCGAACCAAATGCAAATTCAGCTGCATTTTCAATAATGACCCAATCTTCTCTAAATCTTGTCGGACACGTTATTACTGAAGTTCCTTTATGCCAGACACTACAAACTCCTAAAGGGTTATTGGCTTTGTCTTTCGTACAATTTGGGATTTTGTTATTATATGGGCAAAGTTTCTGCTTTCTGTATCGAAGTGCTTTTTGACTTTCATTCCTTATTGGAAAGCCAAACACTTCGGCAAGGGGACTTTTAATTTCCGTTTTCTTTGCCATATTCAAAGATACGAAATTCTATCGGCCGATAGAATTTTCCTGTGCGATTTCGTATTGGCTCTAACAAACAGTGTTTTATCGACTGTTTGCCTAATATACAACCATTGTGTGAATAGCTAGCGAATCCCATGGTCAAGTAGGTAAGGGGGATTGCACCCCAAACCTCTCACAGAACCGTACGTGATAGTCTCCCATCATACGGCTCTTGTTATACAATCACATGGTTCTGAAGCCAAGCGACCAATGGTAAAACAAGTTTGGAAAACTGTCT
>JAAEPI010000983.1 GCA_024232835.1 Cytophagales bacterium | reverse complement strand
GCCCATGGGACTGAGAACAGCCGGCAGTTGCTTCCAGCGATTGATGAACAAGGTCTTCAATGGCGTATTGGATGACGGAATCTTTTGCTATCTTGACGATATATGTATAGCAACAAGCACTTTCGAAGGGCATTTGGAAAAATTGCAGCTGATGTTGACATGATTGCGCGAAGCCTTATTGAAGCTTAAGCCCAAAATGTGTGTGCTGCTTTTGGAGAATACCAAGTACCTGGGTCATATCATGTCCAGAGAAGGCCACATTCCCAACCCAAAGAAAGTAGATGGCATCCAGTCATATCCAGAACCAAAAATGCCCACTGAAGTGCATAGATTTTTGGGCATGGCTTCATATTACTGTAAAAGTGGCCATTGTTACCCACCAACCAGTTTGTGATGTTGAACACTTCGGCAAAAGCGAGTTTCATCAGTTCATGCGAGTCTAGCATGTATGTACACTTGTATGTACCACGGAAGAACGAGCGCTCATTAGAATCGCTGCATTTTTATTATATCGCCAGACGTGGAATTACACCGCTGATTTTATGGAACCGTTTATGTTAGTTATTGATCTACATAAGCAAGAGCCCATGCAGCAATCGTCTTAGGACACCCTCTGGAGAATGTCACAAATGCACCACAGAATGATGTTGTGTTTGTGGTATTCTGTGGTGCATTTGTGACATTCTGTGCTGTG
>JAAEPI010000982.1 GCA_024232835.1 Cytophagales bacterium | reverse complement strand
TTAATTTTGTTGATGATTCTGACCCAGCTTTAATCTCCAAACGTTTCTGGACTCACGTCAAGTCAAAATCTAAGTCAACCAGAATTCCTGAAACAATAAGATATTGTAATCGCTTTAGAAATGATCATAAAGATCAAGCTAATTTGTTCAATGAATACTTTTATAATCAGTTCTCAGAAGCAAGCGATTACAATATCGATATTGAATTCACTAACAATCATTTTCTTGATCTTAGATTTCATAGTGATGATATATTCAACATATTAAGAAAACTGAATGCCAGCAAGGCTGCTGGACCAGATGGAATCCATGGTAAAGTCTTAAAAAACTGTGCCAGAAGCCTTGCATATCCACTCAGTATTCTATTTAATCTATCTTTTGTTACGGGATGTATTCCCCCTGATTGGAAACTGGCTTCTGTTGTGCCAGTTTTTAAAAAGGGGGATAAGAGCTCAGTAGAGGACTACCGACCCATCTCTCTGACCTCTCTGGCAATGAAAGTGTTTGAGAGATGTGTTAAAACAGCTATATTCTCAGTATGCGAAGGCATGCTAGATTCTAGGCAGCACGGTTTCCTTAATAATAGGTCATGCGCCACACAAATGATCCCTTTTGCTCATGATTTAGCGTTAACCATTAATGAAAGGTCCAGATCCGATATTATATATTTTGATTTTGCAAAGGCCTTTGATAGTGTGTCGCATGACCTCATTTTAAAGAAACTTAAAGAAAATTTCAAAGTAGATGGGCTAATGTTAAGATTTATCAAAGCATACCTTGAGGGACGCAAACAGCAGGTAGTTGTTGGAGGTCAATTCTCTTCAACACTCTCTGTCAGGTCTGGTGTCCCCCAGGGTTCTATTCTGGGCCCATTGCTTTTTGTATTATTCATAAATGACATGTTCTCCTGTGTCTCATCAGAGACAAATATTGCCCTTTACGCTGATGATACAAAGATTTGGCGAAGGATCACCATGTATGCGGATCACTTTAAACTCCAGAATGATATTAACAATCTGTTTGATTGGTCCGTGAGAAACAAAATGGTGTTTCATCCCAAAAAATGTAAGGCTGTATCAATCACTTTGCAACGTAATGTCCTAGATAACTTGCCCTTCAATATTTTTAATTATGAGATTGATGGTAAATTTATAGAGTACGAGAAATCTCAGAAAGATCTTGGTGTCATTATAAACTCTAGTCTTACATGGGGCCCACATTACGATATGCTTATATCACAGGCAAGCTCTAAACTAGGACTTTTAAGGAGGACATGTCATTTTACAGCGGATATACGACAGAAAAGATCTTTTTACCTGGCTATTGTTAGGTCATTATTTGAACATTGCTCCACCATATGGTCTCCTCAGTATGCTTCCCACTTGTCCAAGTTTGAAGCCATACAGAGAAGAGCCATTAAATGGATCAATGGGGAGCCATTTTCTAGCTATAGTGATGAGAAATATGCAGAAGAGCTTAGAAAGCTTAAAATTCTGCCAATGAAACTTAAGTTTATATACAGTGACCTAGTCTTGTTTTACAAGATTGTCAATAAGATGGTTCCCATAGAATTTCCTGATTGTATATCTGTCTGTAATACTGAGGGTAGCCGGGTCACAAGGCAAAATGCAGCTATCCATAATTTAAGTGATGTTTCATCATATCGCTGCAATATTACGCCTTCGTCCGATACCCTCAAACACAGTTTCTTCTTTAGGACTGTGATAAATTGGAACAGGCTGCCAGTCAATGTCAGACAATCGGAGCACTTGGCAATGTTTAAATCATCTCTGATGAGTTATCTCTGGTCACCTGATGTTGACTGGCCGGACTGAATTCCTTCTGTAAGGTATAACTGTTACCTACAGCTAAATATAATACCTATTATAGTATGTATTGGGTATTGCTAGGTAGGTTTATGCAATTATGTACCCAATATAATGATGTTCTGGTGAGCAGTGTGTGCCTTGTGTTTGCACTGGAATCATGCTTTTGGCTGTAGCCTCCTATCCAGGAACCTGAATCCTGTTGCCCAGGATAGCAGTTTTCTCCTTCCTCAGCCAATCAGTCTCTTGAATATTATTCTAAGAGTCTTCGCTGAGAGGGTTGGCCACTTTTGTGGTAAACCTTGTTGAATTAAGGACTCCTGTCGCTGTTAACACTGGGTTATAGATTCTTTCTTCTGTGTATACTGGTGGTCTATGCTGACAAGTGTGTCCCTTTGCTGACACCAGAGCCCACGCTGTAAACACATTACATTATTTGTGTCATGTTACAATTTGTGGCCCACTTTGGTTATATTTTTATAATGAAACCAAGGTATGTCATTTATGTATATTAACATGAATTATGGGCAGTATGTTTGACATACATACTAATATAATTAAATAATTAGCTTGACTATTATTAAGATAGCATGTATAATTGCTTTCGTAATGAGTATATGTTAATGAAAATAAGTGAGTGTTTAATAAAAGTAAAGTGCTTTATCTTTCATTTACAAACCTTTTATTTTTCTATAAGTTCATATATATTTACACC
>JAAEPI010000981.1 GCA_024232835.1 Cytophagales bacterium | reverse complement strand
GGCGGAGTTACAGAAATTTTGGCATCCTTCATTTGACGATGACACCCGTGGCGACAAGAATTCTTAAGTCAAGAAATAAGCCCCCGACTTTGCCGGGGGTAATTCAACTTTGTGTTAACGATCACCTCTTTCTTCCAACTCGGAATAAATTCTGTCCGGATAATCGCCAATCACACCTTCAACGCCCAAATCCAGGGATCTTCGGATATCGCTGACATCATTTACGGTCCAAACATGAACAAACACTCCCTTATCTTTGAAGAACTCCACAAAGCCGCGACTGATGACTTCATATGGCATTTGAATCACATCATATTTTGGCCGATAAGTCCAACCAAACCCAAGACCGTAAGCAAAACTGGCAGCTACTTGTTCCGCGATGGTAGCACCCGTATAGACATCATCTGCAATATCACGAAAATGGTTAACTACACCCGTATGCTGACTTACCACTACAATACTCCCTTGAAGGTGAAATGTTTGAATCACCTCCCAAAGCGCCTCTGCCAAATCATCATCATTAGCTTTCATTTCGACTTCTAAACGAACGCCGGGAAAAAGGTCTATCATTTCAGTTAAAGTAAGAAACTCAAGGCCGGTTCCTCGATACGGATATGTGTCCCCATCATCTTTTGTGAATAAATAACCCGCATCAAGTTGTTTGATTTGGGCCAATGTCATATCTTCAATTTGACCGGAATTACCCGCTGTTGATGAAAAATCACTGTCATGATTGATGATCAGATAACCATCATTGGAAAGATGTATGTCTAATTCTAAAACATCTGATCCCATCTCCATCGCTCTTTGAAAAGCGAGTTCTGTACTTTGGGGATAGTCTCCGGAAGCACCCCTGTGAGCAATAACTTGCGGGCAGGGGCAATCAAAAGAGTCAGACGCAGATGTTTGAGAGACAAAAGAGCCTGAAGCCATTAGTATGCTAAATGCATAAATCAAAATTTTCTTTACCAATATTTTTCTCCTTAATTTTATTGGCATCCTTCATTTTGCCCCAAAAGCAGCTGACACTTTCAAAGGAGTGCCGAAATGAAGGATGCCATTTTATTTTACAGAAATTAAAATGGGCCTTGATCTTTG
>JAAEPI010000980.1 GCA_024232835.1 Cytophagales bacterium | reverse complement strand
TTCAGATGCCGCAGAGCGGCAAGGTGATACAGCCTGGGGTTTCAACCGTTTCAACCCCAGGTTAAAGTGGAATACAGATTTGCGCCCTGAAGGGACGTGGGGATGATTACTAATTAAAGGAATCATATATATAGGTACTGGTTGCTTTGGATCACCCCAACGAGCATCAGCCTTCCAAGCTCCATCTGGTTCTTCTTTTTTTCGTGTTTCGACAATAATTTCATTAGCTTTTCCGTTACACTTCAGAAGGTTATATTGATAAAGGATGCCTGTTACTGTCTCATCAGTTGGCGCACCAAAAGTACCCGCTCCAACAATGTGAATTCCTCGTGTTGGATCAAAGTTGTAGAATCCCTGCGAAGCCTTGTGTATATGCCCATGCATACATATTTCAAATCCTTGAACTGCAAGCATTCGCATGAAAGCATATTCCATCATCCCTTGTCTGGTAATCGGATGATGCCAAACGGCTATCTTGAGCCAATCGTCATATTTTTTTTCCTTTAATTGTTTAAGAGAATTAGCCAGTGAGTTCATATTGATACCTGCTCGATCACAATTTATATGGTCAATTGCCCAGCTTGAATTCAGAGCCACAAATAGAATCCGATCATTTGGAAATTCAT
>JAAEPI010000979.1 GCA_024232835.1 Cytophagales bacterium | reverse complement strand
TTGGCTTTACCGTAACTCTTTGAACATAGTATGTGTTTCCATCCATCGGCATCAATCAGAGTGGGTCCACCGGATCCAAAGGTGTTCTTGGCTGCGTTCTGGATTGCAGCACCATCAATTTCTTCAAAGATGATTGGCTCAACTGTGCTGGATGGAATCACTTCAGGACCATCTCGTTTGTTACGTACAGGGTGTTTGTTCATGAGAAGTTGAATGGTTTCCTCATTGTTTGGCAGAATCCCTGTTTGATTTTCATTGTCAATCAATTTTGTGGCTTCTCTAACTTTGCCTTCAAGCATCCTTTTACAGAAGAGTTTCCTAAGGTTGGCAATTTTTATAGAGTTACTCTTGGTTAACCGCTTTTGCACTTCCCTGCATTCAGACATGATATCACTGATATTGCCCCGAGCCCAATTTTCAAGTCTGGATAGAAGATATTTGCTGTTTTCACGGGCTTTGGATTTAGACGAGGGCTTTTGAAGCATCATTGGGATGAAAATATGAATAAGAGATATAGCAACTTTTTCCCATACTGTCTTGCTGTTAAATAATCCTACTAACCGAGTGAGTTGATTAATGAAATCTTTACCCGCTTCACCCCTAGGAAGCAACATAAGGT
Source organism: Cytophagales bacterium (assembly GCA_024232835.1). Classification (GTDB taxonomy): domain Bacteria; phylum Bacteroidota; class Bacteroidia; order Cytophagales; family Cyclobacteriaceae; genus JAAEPI01. The sequence continues at coordinate 9 of JAAEPI010000979.1, read as the reverse complement.
TTTTATCCC
>JAAEPI010000978.1 GCA_024232835.1 Cytophagales bacterium | reverse complement strand
TTCAGTTTTTCCATTTGTTCAGCAGTGGCTAACGTCGTAAGAACGGGAGTCATCCGGGGCAAATCTTTTTTATGGATCGGAATTTTTGAATGTCCTATCTCGGCATGGTGAACTGAAGTCTTATTGATCAGTGCCATCATCCCCCCTGTTACCAGGGTAAACAAGGCTAAATAAAAAGCAGAATATCCCGCGACGATTAGGATCGGATCTAGCTTCGATCTGAATGCTATCATGCTGATTTCAGAACTTTCGCGGGCGGTCACTAAGCGAAAGGATTCTTGCTTGAGAATCCCTTTCGCCAATGTCGAAATGAGAATCAGCAGCAGCCCACCGGCTGCTACTGATAACAATGCATACCCTACAAATGATGCATACTTTTTCATGGTTACTCCTCTTTATTCTGTTGCAACTAATTTTTCAGCGGCGGCAATTTCTTTCAATTTGTACTCAATTTTCATTTTTGAGAGTGCCTTCCATTCTCCAAATCCCCACTTAATCGCCTTCAAAAGTATGATGACAAGTGGAATGCTCAATAGAAACCCCCAAAGCGTGAAACTTTGCACAATGCGGAAATGTTCAAGCTGAGCTTCTGTATTGATGGCGTATTGTGTGTTGGCGGCATCTGTGTTAATACGATGCTGTTCTAATCCTAACCGCTGCTCCGCAATGACTTTGCCGTTCATGGCGATTTTATTGACGGCGT
>JAAEPI010000977.1 GCA_024232835.1 Cytophagales bacterium | reverse complement strand
TGGTTGACTGGGCACAAGTGTGGATTAGGCTTCCACTTTGCTTCACTCTGCATGCACAGCTCCCTCACCAAGCCTAAGCCAAACCTAAGCCAAAGCCTAATCCACACTTGGCCAGTCATGCCAGGGCATTGAGCGCTGCACGCGTGTTCCAAAAAAGCCAAAGACCTAACCCGATACATCTAATTCTTCTAGGCCTAAAACTGCACGCAACACAAAACCACACTGAATTGTAGCATGCCAAATTGTCTGTGCCGAATTGTCACGCGCCGATTTCTCTGTGCCGAATTGTCGTGCTCCCAAAGTGTTTGCTGCTGTTACTTCTTCATTCAATTCCATATCCTCCTCCTTTTCTTTACTGCCCAATTCAGCCTGAATTCCAACAATTTTTGCAGTTTAGCCAGAAATCTAATAAAAAGTTTGCTGCTATTACTTTCTTATTCGATCCCATCTCCTCCTGGTTTTCTCTAAAAAATTCACTTCTGCCGCTGTGACCACTGTCATTTGATGATGTATTTGTAGCGGTCTCCTAAAATCCATCATAATTACTTCGCAATTACTCTATTTTCAGTAAAAGCCCATCCATTCATGTGTACCTCCATTTCAAGTTTCCTTTTCCCCTTTCTACTAGTTATCCTCTTTGGTAAAGCTGCCCATTTCTTGCTCAACGTTGGGCTGCTTGGCCGTGTTGTCTTTTTATGACTGCTGGCATAGTCCGTATGCCAAGCAATTGTAGTGGTCATCATCTGATGATAAAGTTACAAAGTATACTATTTTTATTTAAAGCAGATTATTCACACAATTCAGAGTAAATTCTTGCTGCTTTGATCAAGTCGTCTTGGTTCTTTTTGATACCACCTTCTTTACACATATCCTTCAAGTCGCCACAATCTCCAAAGTATTTCGCTAATCCTTTTTTCCATAATAAAAACTGAGTATCCTCTAAAGACAATGGAAAATCATCTGATGTCTTTTGAAAAGCGAACTCTGATTTCTCTTCTCCTAAGGTGCCAGAAGAAGGATAATATTTATACAATTTAATTTTTTCAGAGTCATAAACTACTTCCAAAATATGCATG
>JAAEPI010000976.1 GCA_024232835.1 Cytophagales bacterium | reverse complement strand
TATTCCTAACCACTTTTTGATGTCGATCACTCAAATATTCTACAAAAAATTTAAGAAGGAGGCCATCTATTCCAAAATCAAGTTTCAACTTACGCAATATAATATCATGGTTAACCGAATCAAATGCTTTAGCAAAATCAAAGTAAATAACATCTGTTCTTGAGCCTTTGTTAAGGTTTCTAGCAAGCATATCATAGAAAGGAATGAGCTGGGTTTCACAACTTTTAGATGGCAGGAAGCCATGCTGCCTGCTGCCAATTTTGTCGATTACTTTAGGAAGTAGTTCTGATCTAATGACTCTCTCATAAACTTTCATCACTAGGGATGTGAGAGATATTGGCCGGTAATTTGCTACATCATTTTTACAACCTTTCTTGAAAACTGGTACAACATGTGCTTCTTTCCAATTCGCAGGTATTTTACAAGTATAGTAGGAAGTTTGGAATAGGATAGTAAGGGGTATTGCAAGAGAATTTGCACATCGTTTCAGAACTTTGCCATGAATTTTGTCGGGACCTGGG
>JAAEPI010000975.1 GCA_024232835.1 Cytophagales bacterium | reverse complement strand
GTGTCCTGGGGTAGGCTTGTTGTGCCAGTAACCTTGTATCGTGCAAAAATTCATCAATGGTCACCTCATAAGGATTCCATTTCCGACCATGCAATTGGTTTTCAGCCTCATCGATGTCAATTTTTCTTTGAAACGAACGTCTCAGCTCGCTAACCAAGTCTTTGTGTCTAGGGTTGGCACCCCGGTTATCCAACCAGCACTGGGCATGGTTCTGGATGGCACCCTCAAGATGAAGCATAAAACGCGTGAGTTTTTCCTCGTCAGGAACCTCATACAACACGCAAATTTGACGAAATTCCCATTTGAAAGTATTAAAATCGCGATTATTATATCGCTCCCCATATCTCTTAGAGGCACCTCAGTCGAGATTCTGTTTAGCACGGATTAAGAATTTACGTTCTTAATATCCGTCCCCACGTTTAATCCACCATTAGGTGAATGATAGCGTAACTCTTCTAAATATTTAGAACCGTTTAGCGCGAAACTATATGATGGTTGCATTGGCGCTGTACAATTATCAAATAAAAGCGTGCCAGCGCGACTGCTGCGTCACTGACTAAATAAAGTCGTGCTAAGCACACTGCTGTGTGCATTATCAAATAAAATCCTGCCAAGTGCACTTACATATCACTTATCATTGCATTTCCTTAGTGCGTGGGTGCCTCATCAGATAATTCTGCATGTAACAACACTCCATGTCACTTATCAAATAAATCTGTTCCAACCCCACT
>JAAEPI010000974.1 GCA_024232835.1 Cytophagales bacterium | reverse complement strand
TTGGTATCGCACTGGACAAGGGTTATCTTAATAGTGTGGATCAAAAACTTGTCGATTTTTTTCCTGAATATATCACTGATGAATCAGATCCGATGAAAAAGGAGATCAGTCTTAGACACCTATTAACAATGAGTGCCGGGTTTAAGTGGAACGATCGGGGCCCTAGTATGCGGAACTGGTATTTGTCTTCGAATTGGGTAAAATCTGCGATTCAACTACCGCAAGAAAATACCCCGGGTGACATATTTAATTACAATTCATCAACGTCACATCTTCTGTCAGCAATCCTGTCAGAATCTTCTGAAACAAGCACGTTGGATTTCGCAAAGCAATACCTTTTCGAACCATTAGGGATTCAATCAGCCTATTGGCATCAAGACCAGCAAGGATACCATATTGGCGGTTTTGGTTTGGGTCTTTCAGCACGGGATTTGGCAAAACTCGGTTTCCTGTACTTGAATAATGGGTATTGGAATGGTCGAAATATTGTCTCTGAATCTTGGGTGAATGAATCGACCAGTCAACAAATACAGGCTGTCAGCCATCCAATTTATGGAAAATTTGGGTATGG
>JAAEPI010000973.1 GCA_024232835.1 Cytophagales bacterium | reverse complement strand
TTATCAGATAGATGCCGAGTTTTCGCTCTAAGCGAGCATTTGGAACAGATCCAACCCCTTGAATATTAGCTGTAGAAGGCTGATGCAAAAAAGGAAGTTTTCCAAGGGCAACTTCGTATTCACTGCCACGGTTCTGAGTGGTTAGGGGAATATAGATGCTGAGAGCCCGAGGAGGATTAGGGTCTTCCCGTGAGAGGATAAGAACAGGACGTGTTTTTGCAGCAATGCCCAAGTCAGCTAGCCAAATTTCGCCGGGGCTAGTTTTCATCTAAAAGATCGAGTACCTCTTGTTCAACTTTACGAGAACGCAAAATATCAAGTCCATCGGCATCGGCTAAATCAATGATATCAACGACAATTTCTTCTACTTCGCTAGCAATTTCGGGGCTCCATCTAGTAAGTTTTTGGTCCAAGTTTTCAGCTATTGTTGTCATGATTTTAACTTATTCCATTCTGAGAATTATTTACAAGCTTAAAAATCCAATCAATAGGGTCAAATATTCAATTAATTCAGCACTACCAAGCGATTCGCAGGGGAACAGTGAGC
>JAAEPI010000972.1 GCA_024232835.1 Cytophagales bacterium | reverse complement strand
TGAAAAACTATTTTTACGATTTCTTAAAAAATCAAATATTCATTGGAATTATACCGGATCAAATTCGCGCAAATCGAAAACGTTCTACTAAAAAAATTAAAAAATGGTCCGGCTATTATCCACTTGATTTCGAAAGATCCCACACATACAAAAAGAGGCGAAAGAGATTTTTAAAAAACCCTAAAAAACTTTCTGAACTCAAAATGAAAATACGTAAAGAGCATCGCGAAAACAAACCCCAATTTTCAAAACATGATCTAGAAATATATGAACGAATTAGCCGTCAATGCAAAGAAAATAATATTACCCCAATATATGTATACCCCCCAAAAAAACATCGTCTCCTGGGTTTGTTCAAAAAACTGCCTGATGTTAACAAAATTGACCTGTCAGATCCTCGCAAATATCCTGAATTTTATTCGATTAAAAATTCGTTTGACAAAAAACACTTTAATGGTGCCGGAGCAACATTGTACTCAGTTGAATTGGCAAAAAAACTTGCAGAAATAATTGAGTAATATATTTGAGGTAAAATAAATTCCACATGAGACAAGTAATATTCAATAGTCATGCAGAATTTGAAGAATACATCGGTAAGGAAATCGGCGTGTCAGAATACCTTCAAATCACACAAGAACAGATCAATACATTCGCTGATGCTACGCATGACCATCAATGGATTCATACGGATCCAGAGCGAGCAAAGGGAGGTCCATTTGGTACAACCATCGCTCATGGATACTTATCTATCTCCGTTATGCCACACTTGTGGGCGCAGATTGCTCAATTCAACAACGTCAAAATGCTCGTGAACTACGGAATTGAAGGATTAAAATTCGGGCAAGCTGTTAAGGTGAATGACGAAGTACGGTTGGTTGCCAACCTCAAGAATCTCACAAATCTTAGGGGCATTTCCAAGACAGAGCTAGATGTGTCATTGGAAATCAAAGGTCAAAAAAAGCCAGCCTTCAAAGCCACAATGATTTTTCTTTATCATTTTGAGTGAATCACCTCTCCCCCAACACAAACGAAATCGGCAGGTGATCACTGAATCCTTCTAAGTTGGGCTTGCTCTGACCAAAGCGAATAGGCGTGTCATATCTTCCAGAAACCATCTCTGGAAATATCTCAACCTTCACTTCTTTTTCGTCTAAACCAAAAGCTCCTGATTTCTTTGCAATTCCTTTGGAAACTAAAAACTGATCTAGCATCATCGACACGCCGCTATACACATAACTGCCCATGCGCTCACCAAGCAAGTTCCACATTAGATTATAAAGTACGGGATTTCTAGCATAAACGACCTTGTCACGGTTCATCGTACTGAGCGCATAATTCGTCAATGAGCGTGAATGTGGTTCATCATTGAAATCACCCATAACAATGATCGCAGCACCCTTCCCTTTTACCTCCTGGATTCTCTGAACAAAATAACTAAGTGTCTCGCCTGTTATAATTCGATAAGGCTCAGACTCAAACTGACCCGCAGATCTTGATGGCCAATGATTTCCAACTAGAATCAGTTCCATGCCTGTAGTTCTCATTTTCAGTGTAGCTTGTACAATCTCCCTTGTGGGATAGCGCTTGATTACAGAGTGATGAAAAAATTCACTCTCTACGAACGTGTATTTTTCTCTATCATAAATAAATGCCACATCAATCCCTCGTTGATCTTTCATATCATGATGGATCAATTTGTATGCGGATCGACATGAGACCGCTGCAATCAGCTGATTCAGAACATGTGCATTCTCCACTTCGCACACATAGAATATCTGGTCCATTTCCACCATTCATTTGATCGATGACAGATGCAAGATTTTGAATCTTCCTCTTCAAAACTGTGGGGTCCACACTTTCAGGTCAGCAGCAATTTTTTTCTTGAGTTTTTCCGGACGCCTTTCTAGAGGTGCATCTCTTTCATCAAACAGATTCTCAACATTCCAACAGAAAATATTATGCTTAGCCATAATGAGGTATTTATAATAAAATTGCACATAATTAGTTACAGCACAAAGCATTAGTGCCATTATCTGACAAAAATCAAACTTTCGCCTGATGTATACACTTCATTGTTTGAGAGTATGAATCTACATTGTCTTTTCAATAAAGTCATATGAAGGAAGTTGTATTAAAAGAACCAACGAAAGCTACATCTGCTAAACCTACCAATGGTCAAGCCAACAAGCCAAGCACCAAGCTCACCGCGAGAGACTTAGCAAGTCTAAACTCTACTGGAGGAATCAAAAAACTACTTAAACAGAAAGAAATCAACCTCGATAAAGTACTGTTCAATATGAACTACGAAGAGGAACTCGAACGATTACAGGTAGAACTCGTGAAGCTTCAACGTGACGTTCAACTCAACGGACGTAGGGTTGCAATTCTGTTCGAGGGAAGGGATGCAGCAGGGAAAGGTGGCAACATCCGACGCTTTATTGAACACCTTAATCCACGTACTCAACGAGTGGTAGCACTTAACAAACCTACAGAAATTGAAAAAGGCCAATGGTACTTTCAACGGTATATAAACACTCTACCAAATCCGGGAGAAATTACATTTTATGATAGGAGTTGGTACAATCGGGCTGTTGTAGAGCCGGTTATGGGATTCTGCACAAAAAATCAATACAACAAGTTTCTTCTACAAGTGCCAGAGTTTGAACATATGCTCTACGAGGATGGAGTAGAGATTATCAAGTTTTGGTTATCCATTTCAAAAGAAGAACAAAAACGTAGGTTCGATTCCAGAAAAGGCAACCCACTAAAACAATGGAAAATCAGCCCCATTGATGAAAAAGCACAAGAGCACTGGGATGACTATACCAAATATAAAAAAGAAATGTTTGCTCGAACGCACACGTCCTACAGTCCTTGGATTATTGTTGAAGCTAACAAAAAAAAACAGGCTCGGCTCGAGACCATTCGATTCGTACTCAACCATTTCAACTATGAAGGAAAGGACACAGCAAAAATTTCTTTACTTCCTGATCCGGACATAGCCAGACGATTCCATAGATCAAGCCCATCGAGTGATTATTAATTTCCTGAGGTCTGCTGAAAAACACATAACAAATTCATTTTCCTGCAAACCCTGCTTTTCTCGAGGTAGAGAGCTTCTTTGAATTACTTTTGATCCTTATGATCGAAGAAATTAAAGAGTTAGAAAGAATTTCACGACTCCTGGATCCACCAGAAAAAAAGCGGATAGAATGGACAAATCATGTCACTACCCATGCAAACAAATTTTTAAGTAGGCTGGAAAATAACAAGGCCTATTTACAAAATGAGGATCAGGGAGCTGGCATTCTAAAATACGATATCGAAGAGGAACCATCAGAGCTATCAAATCTCTTGCAAAGCTTTGAGTCTCATATACAAAATGATGGTATTAATGCGGCATCAGCAGGGCACATGGGTTACATCCCTGGTGGCGGTCTTTACCCCTCAGCTCTCGGCGACTACCTCGCTGCGGTTAGCAACAAGTATGCTGGGATATTCTATCCAGCACCTGGAGCTGTTAGACTAGAGAATCTACTCATTCGATGGATGAATCGCCTAATGGGATTCCCTGAATCGTCAGGTGGTAATCTCACATCTGGTGGTTCAATTTCCAATTTGATTGCTATTGTCACAGCTCGTGAAGCAGCAGAAATCAAATCCAAGGACTTTCATCGGCTGGTGGTATACATTTCAGATGAATCACATCATTCCTTACCCAAAGCCTTGAAAATAGCCGGTCTTGGAGAGGCTCAACTTCGTCACATTCCATTGGATGCTGAATTAAGAATGCGGACAGATCATTTAGATGAAATAATTGAAGAGGATGCAAAGAATGGGCTCCTCCCCTTTTTTATTAATGGCTCCTTAGGTACTACCAATACAGGAACTATCGACCCGATAAATATGCTAGCCAATATCGCCCGAAAGCACAATCTTTGGTTTCATGTGGATGCAGCGTACGGAGGATTTTTTAAACTAATTCCAGAACTAAAAGACAAATTCAATGGGATTGAGAAAGCTGACTCTATTACACTTGATCCTCATAAAAGTCTTTTTCTACCTTTCGGGACTGGAGCCGTCCTCATAAAGGATGTGAAAGCAATGCACCAAGGGCATCAATACACCGCTGATTACTTGCAAGATCTCGTTGATTCAGATGACGAAATTAATCCCGCCGACGTTTCGCCTGAGCTAACAAAACACTTTCGTGGAATGCGCATGTGGTTGCCTATGAAATTATTTGGGCTGAAGCCATTTAGAGCAGCACTTCGTGAAAAGTTGCTCCTTGCTCAATACTTTAATGAACAAATTAAAAAAGTACCGAAATTTGAATGTGGAGGAAAGCCCGACTTGTCAGTTGCTCTTTTTCGTTATGTCCCAGATAAGTATGATGCAAACATCTTCAATCAAAAATTGATTCGGGCCATCCAGGATGATGGCCGCATATTTCTTTCCTCCACCACAATCAATGGTACATTCTGGATAAGGGTAGCAGTTCTTGTCTTTAGGACACACTTACGACATGTGGATTTGTTACTAGAAATTTTGCAGGAAAAAGTTGATCTGATCACAAACGAATAAGGTTTCTTCGTCACTAAATGTGGTCGAATAAATCGAACCATACCTTATTCATTATTTTTAGGTGATATGACCATTCAATGATATTTCCGAAACCACAATCTCTGTGAAGCCATGTGTGGCTTGGAAACAGAAAATGAGAGAATAACGTTCTCTCGATCAAAAGAGACAAACATGATGAATTCAGTGAGGGTTGGAGACATGGAGGCGATGTGCAAACGCATGTAGCTAGTACAAGTACTGGCGTAAATATCAACGAGCTGAAGGATGTAGATTTCGTTGACAAGTTCACCGACAATGCTGCATTAAATGGGATACTTGTGACCATTCAGGCTGTTAGATATCCTCCTTCGATTCGATAATATCACACTTTCTTTATACATCAAATTATCCTGATTAAAATCACTGCCCTGTCTGATACAGCTTCTAAACTCTCTTCGCTTGTACCTCTATCTTGTACTCGTCAATGAAGTACATCACAGAGGTTTCCTTCATTGTGTAGAGGATGTTTAATTACTAAATAAAAAATCATGAAGAAGCGAGAGAAGGTATCTAATATAATGACCACTGAGGTTAAGACAGTGAATTTGACAAATACATTGAAAGAGGCAAATGAGCTGTTCGCTGAAAAGCACATTAGACATTTACCAGTGGTGTCAGGTGAAAAACTAGTCGGAATTCTCAGTCTCACAGATATCCTACGCATAAGTTTTGGAAATACTTTTGAAGGCCAAGAAAACGCTGATGACGCCATTTTTAACATGCTAACCATTAATCAGGTCATGAAGCATAGCCCTGTCACTGCATCGCCAGAAGATACTCTGAAGTCGGTAGCTCAAATACTTGCTGACCATGAATTTCATGCCCTACCAGTAGTAGAAAATGACATACTAGTTGGGATAGTAACAACCACCGATATTATTAAGTATTTTATTGATCAGTTTTAGTTTGTTAGATTAATTGACAGGGAGCTCCGGATATGGCCTCACTAGTCATTTCACCTATAATAATTTCGGTAAAATACCAGAACTTGTGAAGGCCTTTTTATGCGATATTAGCCATGTGAAAACGTTGCATCATGGCCAAAAATAACTTTAAACTTCTACAATCTGAATACAAAAAACTAATGCAAGACGCTTATAGATTATCCAAAACGGATCAATGTGAAAGCACTAGGCTTTACTCAGAAGCCGATGAGTTACGGAAATCTCTGTTTGCTTTT
>JAAEPI010000971.1 GCA_024232835.1 Cytophagales bacterium | reverse complement strand
TCTCAATTCCGGAATTACAATCGATCAAAACAGCATCAGAATTTGGCAACATGGAGAAAGCCTTTGAGCAATTTTTAGGGTATCTTAAGACAAGACATTCCCCCGTTGGTCTCTGCAATTGGTGGAAACGCTGTGAAATCAAAGAAATGCTCAAAGAAGAGTATCCGAAAGCTGTGCTTTCCATTGTAGAGGCAGGTGATAAAATTCTGCAACACCGGTTTTTGTTGTTTTCTACTCACGAAATCCAGAGCGATACACCAATTTCCTGGAGCAGAAGTTATGAAGAAGGGGCCAGTTTTGACACTGAGCAGTGGAAACCGGGACGAAGATATACGGCCTCTGGACTTCTGGAAGATTCTTACAACGATATTCATTTTGTTTGGACATTCAATAGACATCAGCACTTCCTTGATCTCGGAAAAGCATACTGGTACACCGGGGATGAAACCTATCTCGAAGAATTTATGCGTCAAATCAACGGGTGGATTGCCCAAAATCCTTATCCCCAAAGTGTTAATTGGGTTCATGATTATGAGATCGCCTTGCGAGGGATTTTCTGGCTCTTCGGCTATACGTTTTTCCTACCGTCTGAATTGATTACCGAGCATTTCTACTGCCGCTTTTATCAAAT
>JAAEPI010000970.1 GCA_024232835.1 Cytophagales bacterium | reverse complement strand
GAAATGCTAAATGGCTTAAAATAAGATAGTTATATGAATAAATTGCGATACATTATTAAAAAAATAGGACGTAAAAGGACTAAGTATTATCTATTGATAATACCCACTTGGTTTTTTATTTGAATCAGGCTGACGGAAGAGGGATCCAGACATGGCACTGAGCCCTCCGCAGAGGCCACCTAGTAATCCTACGAATGCTATCAAAACAATTGAATCGCTAATTGGAAATAGCTCCAAAATTATATTCGAGAAACTAGATTCGTTTTCACTGTCCAGTTTCCATGCCTGCCCCAACCATACAATCCCGACTCCCAAAAAACCAGACACAAAAACCCTCAATGAGCCGCCTGGTATCAATAGACCACATGAAAATCCGATCACTACAATTATCCACCATGGAGCAATCATTGAAAGGAAATAGGATAAGATTCCAATTAGAATCAGACGTAAGAAAAATTTCATTTAGATGGAGTTAAGGTTTGAGTAAAAATGATCCGATCGCTGGTTTCAGTATCCTTTTCAAAAAGTAATTTCTCATATTTTTGATTGGCCCACCGATCGATGAATTCAGCATAAGAAGGGTTTCCCGGATTACCTGTTTGGCTGCCGGGATATATACCCCAAGCCTGCACTTTATCATCTCCCAATTCCACAACAAATCTCCAGGAGGGACCTGCTCGTCCACTTGCCGCATTGACTATATGGTTGTTTCCACCAATATGCACTTCGCTCTTGCTGAATGCTGGTATCCTAAGCAGATGTCTGATGTTGGTGTTCTTGTATCTGTACCAAGCGTAATCGCCATTCTCGTCTTTCCAATTTCTTAACGAATCAATGGTTTCTTTAAATGTGATTCGCATCAGATCTTCAGCCGTTTCGGTAACTGACGTTGCTTGGTAATCGAAAAACTCGAACTCTGGTTTGTTAACCATCAAATGGATCGTGTTGTAAATACTGGGCGTATAAAGAGCTAGCTCTTTATCCTCAAATTCATCCCATATTTTTGAATAAAGTAAATCTCCCCAGAGTTCATACATTGAGGGCTCCTTTAGATCGGCTTCATTGAAAAAACCCCATTCAGATAGTTGATCGTAAAAGTTCTGTTCATTCTCGGATAAACTAGAGGTATCAATGCTGGCCAGCATCATTGGAAGACTTTCGGAAGCGATGTAGTTGAAGTTGTCATTTTGCAACATGATCATGTCCTTAACCTCGATATTGTTCAAGGTTCTCAGGCGATCATTGATTCTACGATTTCTGTAATACTCAAAATTGTAATCATAGTCATAATATGGATAGGTGCTATCCCCAGGATGTTGATTTGCGGAACTCACGAAATTTTGTTTGGGGTTCTTCACATGATATAAGTGTTCTCTAGGCATATACTCACTCCATTCATGAGACATGTTGCTTCCGTCAAGCAGGAATTTGCCCTGCCCTTCCCATTTGACAGGGAACTTCCCGTTAATCCAGATTGCAATATCTCCGGTGGTGGATGCAAATGACATATTCTGAGGGGGGCCGGTGTAATAGCTAAAAGCCTCCACATAATCGTCGTAGTTCTTGGCTTTGTTCATCCTATTAAGCGCAACTATCTCTTTTGAAGCATCATGGGCAGTCCAACGCATGGCTAGATTGACTGGTTCTTTGTCTTTTGTGAAATTCTGATCGTAGGCTATTGGGCCATAATGTGTGTAGATGATCGTGTCGTAGTAGGTCTCTCCACCCTTGATCTTGATTTCTTCTATGACTTTCTTCGTTTTCAGCCATTTGTTGTCATACTTGTACTCTTCTCGGCTCGCATCCTTAAATTCTATTGCGTACCAATCTACCAAGTCTCTTTTGGCGTTAGTAAATCCCCAAGCAATGGAATCATTGAATCCCAGAACCACTCCGGGAGAGCCGGGTAGTGTGCTTCCCATCACGTTTACTTCCGGAGAATTGAGGTGAGCTACATACCAAATGCTTGGTAGGTTAAGCCCTAAATCTGGTTCATTTGCCAGCAAGGTCTTTCCGTTGGCAGTTTTACTACCATTTACAACAAAGCTATTGCTTCCATAATGTGGATCGGGCTTAGAGATTTCACCGCGAGTAGCCAGCAATGGGTACGTTCCTGTTGGCTGATTTGGAACTTTAGGTTGAAATTCCCATTTCGTTCCAGCAGGAATTACCGGATCAAGATCTGGATATCGTTCAGGGTATAGAAGATCAAATAGCTCAGGACCCCATAGTTTTAGAGCGTTTGTATGCTCCAGGTCTCGCTCACCGCGAGACAAGTCATTCGCCATTTGCTTCAATTGTAGAAAGGTTTTATAAGCAGTCCATTCTTCTGGAGAATAGTCGAGTAGCTTATACTCTATTGGGTAGTCCTTATAGGACACTGTTTCTATATATGCATTCACTCCCTCAGCATAGGCCACCACATGGGCATATGTTTCAGGTTCTTCTTTTTTCATCAATTCCTCAGACCGAGTTGCTCCAAATGCCATTCCTGACCGTCTGGTTGTTCGATCAAAATTCAATGCACTTTCTCCTAAAATCTCTGAGATGCGTCCTGCTGTGGCTAATTGCTGGAATTCCATTTGCCAGAGGCGATGATAGGCTGTGATGTAGCCTTGTACCATGTAAAGGTCATGTTCATTTTCTGCATAAATATGCGGAATGAGCATATCATCAAAGTGTACTTTAACAGAGCCTTTAAGTCCTTCCAGTTCTAAGCTTTCAGGAATGTCGAGCTTTTCGTTTTCGGCATTTTGCCAAAATCCTTGAAATGGGCTTAGGAATTTACCAAGGGGTGGAATTTGTCCCAGTTTGGTATTCAATGTTATTGTGAGTCCCAAAGTTACCACCAGGGATAATATTATTTTGGTTGTTCGCATGGATCGAGTTGATGGTTCTTAATAAGGTTGAAAAATAATCAAGAAATTGCAAGTAGACGAAGAATGACGTTCTTACTTCACGGATGATTTTTTCAAACCGCCGTTTCCACCTGATAAGAAATTCTTCGGTAAAAATATTTCTGCCTTCAGACCGATGAAAAGGTAGGAGTCTTTCGAGCTGTTGTCACCTCGTTGTGCTCCATTCACTAGAGCATCGTATGCATCTTGATTTACAACTTTAATCTCATCCCTTCGGTTAGACAATTGCTCGATGGTAAAATTCGGATATGTCTCGGGGAATGTCGTTGAAACATCATCAAGATAATCCGTGGTGCTATAGCGAAATCCGAGTTCAAAGATCAGATTAGCGAAATCATTCACTCGGAATTTTATACCAGCAGTGATCGGCATAACCAAAGTTGTTTTTCCGTATTCTTTGTCGGGTTCAGTCGCAAGGGGACGTAGTAAGTACTTTTTCCCCAATAGTTCGGTATACGGATTATAGGTCGTAATACCAACTCCAACACCTATATATGGATCCCAATCCCATCGACTGTAGTAATCTCCGGTGTATTCTTTGAGATAGTAGAGTACTTGGAAATTCCCTTCCAGATTACGTGAGGTGAATGATAAGTTTCGTTGTTGCTCAAATGAGCCATCGGCTGCCCGACTGTCGCTTCCCTGAAGGGTGTAATAAGCACCTTCTATTCGAGCGCTTACATGATTCAACAACCGCGCTTCAATCCCAAGGGTAGAGAGTTTGACACGACCACTTATTTTATGTTGTGGATTCAGGTCACCGAAGTACGTGACAGACCCTGTACCGGCAGAAAGTGAAAAGTATCGATCATTAAATTTCCATGAAAGAAAATTTTGACCGCACACTAAATGACCTATGAAAAGGAGGGAAAAGAATATGGCTATTCGCATTGTGGCATGAAAATAAAAAAACCCAACTGATTTTCACCTCAGTCGGGTTCTTTTTTTAGAGCCTCTCTTAGCTGATTGAACTAGTTAAACTCCTTTGGTCTCCCAAAATCTGTCTACGAAAACATAGGCAGATACTAAAACAAAACTTATTATAAGACTCAACATACTTGCTGGCTGGATATTCAAATTAATATTTTATACCACAAATGTATTTATAGGTGTAGACTGATTTTATACCAACAAAAGCCTATATTAGTTTAGGTAATATGCCGATAAAACAAAATGAGTATAATTATTCTAATGTAGCATGTAATGAATCTAGCTCGCGTCGTAACTTCGCCTCATGAACAAACCAGCCTTTGATGATATTTTTATGGAGTTGGCAGTTAACCTTGCTAAGCGATCTCATTGTGTGAAAAGACATGTTGGTGCGGTCTTAACAATGGAAACGCGAATTGTTTCTATTGGATATAATGGTCCACCCAAAGGTACTCATAATTGTGATGAAGAGTGGCCGACAGATGGTTGTGCCAGAGATTCGAAAGGTGGGTGTTCGCTCGCCATCCATGCTGAGCAGAATGCGATTTTGTATGCGGTTAAGAACAAAACCTCGGTAGAGGGATCAACGCTTTATGTGACCTTATCGCCTTGTCTTTCTTGCGCTCGGATCATTTATACCATGGGGATTGAGAAGGTTATTTTTCTGAATTCGTATGCTTCTTATAAAGGACTGACGGAGGATGAGGGAGTAGAATTCTTACGAAAATTTGGTGTGAAGGCTGAACAATATGATGGAGAAATTGATCACGCTAATCAATTGATCTAATTCTTATTTGGGTTCATTATTTGTTTCATTGTCCTCTTTTTCGTTAATCATCAATTGCCGAATATGTTTTACAGGTACATTGCCATAGCTCAGAAACACGAAGATGATTACTATTAGTCTGAGGGATCCTTTTATATGTTTCATATTGGTTTATTGCTGCACTAATTCAAGTTGTACATATTCAAATATACCCCGTTTTTGACCATGTAATCGATGAGCCAATCCCTATTAAAACTGCCTCGGGCTGATCGTGTTAGGTTTACGAATTACCCAATTTAATCCGGAAATAAGCTCTTATCCATATTCGGAACAATTCTTAGCGCATTCTTGTAATAGACTTTCTTCAGTACTTTATCAGATAAACCCAGCCCATACATACGCCAGTAGGCGTGGTATTTTTTGTAGTAGGGAAAGTACTCGTCTTCGGTTTCCAACACGCGGAAGTAGGTGTAGAACTCTTCTTTGTGATAGGCGTCTTTTCCGAATAGAATTCGATCTTGATACTTCTCGAAGAAGTCTTTAGCTCTTCGAGGTTGCCTGCCAAATTCGGCTATAACTGCTCCGATTCCGAAGTTCACGTTTGGATAAGTATCCAGATGCTTGCCAGCTCTATCCAGATCATTGGCCATCCAACCCATGTGCGCATTGATGAATGTTGTCTTTGGGTGCTTCTTGAAGATATTGTGCTGTTCAGTAATAATTTGCTCAAAAGGAGCCGGGTTGTCTTCTTCTCGCTTTCTCCTGGGGTGGGTCTTTAGCTCTAACCACCTCTCATTATCAGCATCATGAGAAAGCCAAAACTGAGAAGGGTCAGCCGCATGTATAAGAATAGGAATTCCCAGTTCCCCGCACTTTGCCCATATGGGATCAATATCAAGATGATCAATAGGGATACGATTACCCTCAAGATCGGTATATCTAAGACCCAGGCTCTTATAAATCTTAAGTCCGTTGGCACCATTTTTCACGTCAGCTTCTAACGCTGCGACCGCATTCTTTGTCCAATCTTTGCTACCAAATTTCTTGAATGAGACATTGGTGAATACAATAAATCTACCGGAAGCTTCACTATTGACTAGACTGACCATGGAAGTGAAATATTCGGAGCTTCCAATATCTCCAGCCTCTCGATTATATCCACGACCACTTAGATTCACCATGGTGCCCATATTGATTTCATCCATTTCCTCGACAAGTGAGGCGACTTTTTCTTTAGTCATCGACCATTGATGACTATGGATATCAACAAATGGAAACTTGGCTCTCGTTACCGGATTTTCAGGGACGATTAGAGTTGATTTGGGATTGTATTCTTCGAAGCTCATTTCTTGTGATCTGGAAGAATAGAGGCTGAAAACGAGCGAAATGGATAGTAGGAATTTAATCATATGTTTTAGTTTTTGCCTTTATACGTTTCAAGTAATTCGTTTGTTAGAATTCCCCTTCGAATCCCCCGCCTTCACCATCCTGTCGGTTTCCACTCGACCGTTGACGCTGTTTTTTTTGATTGATTCTGTAGATAAATGAGAGCGTAACTGTTGGGCCTTTTCTCCATTGAAACTGAGAATTTGTAGTGAAGGTCTCAGTAATTGTTTCTCCTCTATATTTTCTTGTATTGAGAAGGTCTCTCACATTCATCGAGATGGTCCCATTGTTTTTCATTACGTCCTTGGACAGGCCAACGTCCAGAGAAGCCATACCAAGCCGCTCTCCCTGTGTAGTTTGCTGTGGTGCTCGGTACCAAATACTCATTTGTGCGTTGAAAAGTTTTGAGTTTCTATAATAGTTTCCTTGACGGAATGAGAAGGTCGTTGTGTTTGCAGAAAGGCCTAACCCCTCGGTTTGGGAGTTGTAGAAGTTGAAATTTCCAGTACTCCTAAATTGCTTGCTAAATTCCTTAGAGAGATTTAGCTCAATACCTATGTCGTTTCGTGTAGCGAGATTGTTTGGCATTCGTGTAGTTATACCATCGGTTTCTGTTTGGATTCGCTGAACAACATCCTCGGTGTATCTGTGATAGATGCCGTAATAAATGCTAGATTTTTCTTTGTTTCGTAAAATCCCCAATTCATACGAGTTGGTAAGTTGAGGTTTTAAATCTGGATTGCCTCGATATATATTCAACGGATCACTATAGGTCACGAATGGATTCAAATGCCTGTATCTGGGCCTATTGATTCGTCGACTATAGCTGATCTGAACGGAAGTGACTTCCGTAAATCCATAAGTCAGGTTGGCACTTGGAAAAAAGCTCAGATAATTCTGTGTGTTCAATTTTTCGTCTTCAAAGTCAGTAGCCTCAAGTAGTGTTTCTAAGTTAGTATGTTCCAGACGTGTACCCATTTGCCAGGAAATTTTACCCACCTTGTTGTTAATCATTACATAGGTGGCCAAAACACCTTCGTCAAAATTGAAGTCGTTGGTTAACTCATTTACCTCCTCATACACACCAGATTTTGTAGAATCTGATTCTACCTGATAGTCATTGAATATGTTTCTGAACGAGTACCTAAAGCCACTTTCAAATTTCCCTGATTGGCTAAACGGATGGATGTAATCAGCATTAATCAGTGTACGTTTCTGCCCATTGTCATTGTCAGCACGTTGATCCAAATCATCAGCAGTTTCACCAATGATCCTAGTGATATCATCAAATGCAGATATTTCAATTTCGTTACTGTTTTGATATTGAATGCTGAGATTTAATTTTTGACCTTTACGATTGAAGTCTCGTACAAAATTGGTTGTGTACTGCCAGTTCAAGTCTTCTTCAGTCTCATTATCAATTCGAACTCTTGATCCAATGGCAGATCGATCGAAATCAAGATATTCGTAAGAGGTGGTCGTCTTGTTGTCACTGTCAGAATCCCTGTAGGATGCCGATAGCGTCAGAATATTTTTTTCATTAAAATAGATATCCGATCCAAAACGGATGTTTTGAGAAATTCCTTCTCTGTTACGATCATTTAGTTGATCAATGTAATATGTAGTGTCCTTTCGATTGTAGAAATTGTTTGTGAATCCCGCTCCTGGAGATCGCCGGAAGCTAACGCCATAATTCACGAACCAGTTGATCCAACTTGTACGATAATTAACATTGACACTGGCTCCATGATTGGCAGGATAGCCTGTTTGGAGTTGAAAGCTTCCGTTAAAGCCTTTCGCTTTTTCTTTTTTAAGAATGATATTGATAATGCCTGCTCCACCTTCCGCATCATATCTGGCTGATGGATTGGTGATAATTTCTACACTCTCAATCAGGTTACCTTGCAATTGCTGCAGGCCGCCCGAGCCAGACAAACCAATCAATCCGGATGGCTTACCATCTACCAATATTTGGACATTTTCGCTTCCCCGTAAGGAAACATTTCCATCCACATCTATCTCCAATGAAGGTAAGTTAGCCAGTAGATCCGCAGCACTTCCTCCTAAGTTGCTTAGATCTTTTCCAATGTTATAAATCTTCTTGTCTAGTTGAAGTTCCATTTGTGTTCGCTCGCCCTGCACTGTCAGTTCATCTAGTTCCAAATTAGATGATCCTAACGCCATCTTCCTAAGGTTAGCTTGCATGCTTCCTCGTCCGATATTGATGTCTGATATAATAGCCTCTTCTTGACCTATGAAGTTGAATTTCAAATAATACTTTCCGGGTTTAATCTGAAGAGTAAAACTACCTTTCGCATCTGTGATTCCACCACCAACCAACGAAGAATCCCTGACGCTATGAACGGCAACAGTTGCAAATTCCAAAACTTGATCACCAGCTTCATTTGTGACGGTTCCTGAGATTGTTCCCATAGGTGGGCCACTACCTTCCGGTCTTTGTGCATGAGCGAATGTGGTGTAGCATAGTGCCACAAACAGGAGCAAGGTATAACGCGCAGCTAAAATGAGTATGCGCCATTTTTGATAGACTTGATAAAGTTTCAATTTTTGCAAACACCTTCCCAAAGGCTCAGCTTGCATATTCGTTTTTGGCATTTGTTAGGATAATTTATGATGTAGTTGCAGTGTCCTTCAGTAAAACAGCAATTAAACCTAGTATCTGCAAGGCAATTGAAATATGTCGCCAAAAAACTACTTTTCTCTTTTTGCAGTTCACATTCTTCTCATATTCATTTCTTTTTTGGACAAGATTATTATTACGTTCAACCCATTTAGTCATAAATGTTTCATTTATTTCTTGCAGTTGTGTTTCACTTGAGCTATCCCCTGAAAGAAACTTCGAAACAATAGCTTCCCACTCCGATACTTTTTTATCACTAGGGCCTTCATCACTACCAGCAGAATATTTATATAAAAGTCCTTGCCGGATATCTCTTTTAACACCGGGATCTATTTTGGATTCTGAAATATGCATTATTGATAATTTGATCTGAGCAGTCGAGGTACATTGTTCACCTTTGTTAAACCAGTCATTTGTTTTATCAATTTGTTTTTTAATGTTCGATATTTCTTCTTCTTCTTTCGAAATGTTCTTTTCCAAAGTTGAAGTGTAAAATCCAGTAATGACTACAGATACGATTACAAGTAGGGAACCAATAACAATGAATATTACAGCGTCCATGTGATAACTCTTTCTTATTAATCCTTACGAAAAGTAGGAGTCATATCAGGCATTGGTTACAAATGAACTATTATTTAGCGGATGAATTCAGTGATTGTTGACGAATGGTTTGTTTTAAACCATATTCACTTCTGGCTGCAGGTCAATTTGAAATTCTTTTTTTACACTTCGCATGATGTTCATGGCCAGCTTGCGTAAGTCCATGCCCTTCCCAAAACCAAAATTCACGAGAACAAGTGCTTGCTTGTCATGCACGCCAATTTCGCCTTGTTGGTGACCCTTCCACCCGCATTTTTCTATGAGCCATGCCGCAGGAATTTTCACATCACCGTCTGGGAGGTTATAATGGGGGATGTCAGGGTGGAGGGCATCAAGTGCTTCATAATGAGCTTGCTCTACAATGGGATTTTTGAAAAAACTCCCAGCATTCCCAACTTCTATAGGATCAGGGAGTTTGGATTGTCTAATATTTATAACCGCTTGACTCACATCCTTGATAGTGGGTTTGTCAATCTGCAAGTCTCCCAAAGTCTGTTCAATTGCTCCATAACTGGTATTGAGTACTGGTTGCTTTTCCAGAGTTAGGAAAACTCGGGTGATGATATAATCTCCTGCCAACTCACCTTTGAAAATGCTGTACCTGTATCCGAAGGAGCAATCCTCTTTATAGAAACGAACAGTTTTTCCAGTCTTAAGCTCAAGAGCTTCCAACGAATGAAAAGTCTGCTTCAATTCCACTCCATAGGCACCAATATTTTGCATGGGAGCTGCTCCGACTGTCCCGGGAATAAGTGAAAGATTTTCTATTCCTCCATATTTGCGTTCTACTGCCCACATCACCAACTGATGCCAAATAACCCCGGCTCCAACTGTCACTTGTACCTGTGCTTCGGATTCACTAACCACTTCAATTCCGGGAATACCCATATGAACGATCAGTCCTAACCAATTTCTAGTGAACAACACGTTTGACCCTCCTCCAAGCACCATTTTTTTTGTAGTTCTGAATTTTGATCCGAGGTAAATCTTCCTAAGTTCTTCCTCTGTTGCCACTTGGACGTACTGCTGAGTATTCACATCCAGACCGAAGGTGTTAAGTGATTTTAATGAAAAATTTTTATGAAGAACCAACCAGTTAACTTTCTGCAAATATGTTAATCATTTTGTCATTTGCCTTACTTGATGACTAAAGAATTTCTAACCAAAATCAATTGATTAGTGATTACTTTGATACACAATTTTGCCATCTATTATAGTCATGCTGACCTGCGCCGATTGAATATCATCTTCAGGAATTGTCATGATGTCTTTATCCAATATCGTGAAGTCAGCTTTCTTTCCTACCCGGATTGAGCCGACAATGTCCTCCATAAAAGCACCATAAGCGGCATCCAGAGTTAGAGACTTCAGTGCCTGTTCTCGTGTCATTTTTTGTGTGGGTTCGTATCCTCCTTCTGGTGATCCCTTTAAGGTTCTTCTGGATACAGAAGAATAGAAAGATGCCAGAATATCTATGGGTTCAACAGGTGCATCTGTGCCATTCACGATTCTTGCTCCGGTTTGCAGTAACTCTTGCCACATATAGGCGCCATTTTCGATTCGCTCTTTCCCCAATCTATCAATTGCCCAAGGGCGATCAGAGGACATGTGGATAGCTTGCATAGCAGGGATCACGCCTAATTCTCCAAATCTAGGAATATCATCTGGATGAATGTGTTGGGCGTGCTCGATCCTGAATCTTGGGTCTTCCTGAGTTCCAGACTCGAATGTGCGTTCATAGATGTCAAGTGCTTCCTGATTTGCTCGATCACCGATTGCGTGGATACCCACTTGAAATCCTGCGTCATAGGCACGTTTGGTAACTTCTTCAACCATTTCCATTGGCGTTACCTCATGACCAAAAGCTCCAGGAGCGTCTGAATACTCATTCAGTAGCCAGGCACCTCTACTTCCCAGAGCACCATCGCCATACAGTTTTACAGATCGGGTGGTCAGGTGATTATCGTATAATCCGATTTCCAGACCATTCTGAAAATAGCTTGCAATCAATGCGCTATCTCGACCGGACAACATATTATACAATCTGATTTTTAATTTATTTGTACCAGCAAAGTCTTTGTATAGGTCAATGTCCGATTGGCTTGATCCGGCATTGTGAAAGGTGGTTATTCCATTTTTGACACATTCCTCTATTGCAAGTGTTAAAGCTTGCGTTCTGGTTTCTAACGTGGAACTAGGAATGACTCTTCTAACCAATCCTTGAGCTGTTTCATTAAAAATGCCTGTAGGGCCACCTAAATCTATAAATATTTCACCACCGTTTGGTTGTGGAGTATTGGCATCTATCCCCACCAATTCCATTGCTTTTGCATTTGTTAACCCCATGTGACCACTTGCATGGCTTAGAAAAACCGGGTGATCAGGAACTGCCTCGGAGAGGTCGTAATGGGTAGGTAAGTTTTTAAACATGTGTTCGGGTTGATCTATCCATTTGTCTTGGTGCCACCCACGCCCGATTATCCACTGACCTTCGGGAGTATTGGCGGCTCGTTCTTTAACCATTTCCACCACCTCAGCATACGTCTGAGCTTCCATTAAATCAACATTAAGCAGATTGAATCCTACCCCCATTAAGTGTGCATGCCCTTCATGAAGGCCAGGGAGCATTGTTTTTCCATTGAGATCAAGTAGCTCTCCATCATACTTTTGAACACCGAACTTGTCACCAACGTAAATGATTTTCCCATCCTTGATGACTACTGCTTCTGCATTGGGCGAAGCATCATTGGCCGTATAGATCGAGCCATTAGTAATAATCAAATCGGCTTGCTCCTTGGGTGTGCAAGAAATCAAAGCGGATATGAGCAAAAGTACAAAATAGGTTCGCATGGATGAGGGTTGAGTTGGCTGATAATGATTTCAAATATATTCATAAAAAAAGCTGATCCCGACATTGTCGGGATCAG
>JAAEPI010000969.1 GCA_024232835.1 Cytophagales bacterium | reverse complement strand
TGGGCTGTTAGAAACAAAATGAATTTTCATCTTGATAAATGTAAGGTTATCTCAATTTCATTAAGTCATCCTCCACCCAGTCCATTCTCATACTCACTTGGTAATAAGGGTCTAGAATATGTTGAATGTGAAAAAGACCTTGGAGTTGATATCACACCCAAACTTTTATGGAACTCCCAATGTAATCGACTTTACTCCAAGGCATGCCAAAAGTTAGGTGTTGTTAAGCGTAATGGACATATTGTAATTGATCCAAATTGTCGTAGAGCACTTTATTTGACTCTAGTTCGTAGCCAATTTGAGAATTGCTCTATCATTTGGCGTCCTACGAGTAAAACTCTTTCTGAGAAACTTGAAAGTCTTCAGAAGAGGGCCATCAAATGGATACTATCTGAAGAGGGCCACAGCTATAGTCCCGATGTATATAAAAGAAAATGCAAACAAGTAGATATTCTTCCTCTAGCTTCAAAATTTGATTTGAATGATCTCGTTTTCTTCTACAAAATTGTCAATGAACTTATTCCAGTTTCTTTGCCAGACTATCTTTCTTTTTACCAAGGTTCCTCGAGGTTAAGAAGGTGTCATTTTGATTCTCTATCAGTTGTATCATCAATCATTCCTAGATCAACCCAAAATAATGCTCTGTCTAGATCATTCTTTTACAGAACACATTTACTTTGGAACCAAATTCCCCTAGAAATTAGGCAAATTACATCTCTTAGTCTCTTCAAAAGTGAGGTTACTAAACATCTCTGGAAATTGGTCCTCCACACATCTGATGATTTAAGTAGTTCCAATATCCACAAATATTTACACAAATTGATCTGCCTTAAGCCTTTAGCAGTGGATAAAAATGGCGTAAAAGGCATACCCTTAAAGGGTAATAATTTATGATACGACTG
>JAAEPI010000968.1 GCA_024232835.1 Cytophagales bacterium | reverse complement strand
TACTTAAAGATGAACAATAGCAAGACAGAAATAATGGAAATTCATT
This sequence comes from Cytophagales bacterium, assembly GCA_024232835.1. Lineage (GTDB taxonomy): Bacteria > Bacteroidota > Bacteroidia > Cytophagales > Cyclobacteriaceae > JAAEPI01. The sequence continues at coordinate 1,430 of JAAEPI010000968.1, read as the reverse complement.
CACCATACACAGATTCGCCGCCATATGGTGACTTCAATCTGAACGGAACAGAACTTGATGCTGCAGCCACAGCTAAAAACCTTGGCTTCTGGTTTGATTGTAGTATGAACCTCGAAAGACAAGTCTCACAAGTTTCACAAACATGCTACATCAACATGAGGAAGATAGGAAGAATTGCATCAAAATTATCTAAAGACCTGAAGAAACAACTAGTAAAGGCTTGCATCCACTCTATCTTGGACAACTGCAATGCTACATATTTTGCATTATCAAAACATCAGATAAGTCGCCTACAGAAGATACAGAATTCAGCTGCAAGATTTATTTATGGACTGAAAGGGAAGGATAGACACAAGCCAGTAAGTCCACTACTTAAGGAACTGCATTTCCTCCCAGTGATTTACAGAATCGAGTTCAAGATCGCACTTCTAACTTTCAAGTGTCTTAACAATATTGCTCCACCATATCTTGCCTCTCTGATAGCTCTTCGCCAAGAAGGACGACACTTTGTGAGAGCAGAGAACGACTTCTTCCTTTTGGCCCAACCATCAGAGCCAAGATGCATTAAATCTAGGGGTGCATTTAGCTACAGTGCTCCCAGAGTTTGGAATGCATTGCCCTACGAAATAAGATCACTAAATGATGTCAATGCCTTCAAAACAGCCCTGAAAACGCATCTCTACAAATGTTCTTTTGGAGAAGACAACGGTGAAAGAGTGTTTTAAATTATTAATAGTGAACTGTTAGATTTATGTAGTAGGGTTTTCATGGTTTGATGATAGTTTTTGTGATGAAGTATCTTAAGAGTCACTTTTTATAAGAATCAGACAGAGCCCAGAAGTGACCCTCCACAATATTTATAAAAAGTGGGCTGGTAGTTCGTTTTGATGCCAGAAGTTGCTCTGTTCATAGATTTTAAGTTTCCGTTGGGTATTTTTCAATTTTTGGCTATCCGAAATGTACTATTTTTTGGTATATAATTACGTCAAAACAAAAAACTGTGACTTTGTTGCTCATTGTGTGCTGCTGATATGGACTTTTCATTGGGATTATCATTCAATATGGACCACTAGTACGAGTACATTAGATGATGTAGTACAGTAAAAAGTCACCATGCCACTTGCAGCGGTTTTCCTGGCCCCATAAAAATGGAAGAAATTTTTGTTTTTTTGATTTTTGGATGCCAACTGTCGCCACATACACATGCTCCCGACTGATTGTGCTATAAATCCTCATTTTTAGTATATTAAGGTACTAGATTATGCTTCAAAAAGTATGGGAAACTTTTGGGATCATCCCGTAAATGCGGCACAAAGTACGAACATCGGAAAATTGTACCATTTTGCGGCGGGATTATCCAAAAAAAGCTGTCACTTCTGTGCATATCCTGAGGTATCACACATCTCTCCAGGTCATTACCTAATAGCAAC
>JAAEPI010000967.1 GCA_024232835.1 Cytophagales bacterium | reverse complement strand
TATTTGCATAGTCATGCAAAGCAAACGAATTTTTGCACTAGAAAATGCATTGAAAATGCAACTCCTACTTAGGTCCCAAGCAGTATGGCTACAAGTATCTGGACGATGGAAAACTGGGGAGCACAATCAAGATCAGAGGCATCCCAATTGACAGCACTAGTGGCAAACATTTGAACTTTGATGGGATGGTGAACATAGTTCACAATTATGTGCTTGATGGGAAGAAGGACAGTTGCACAGTTGTGCAAAGAAGAATTGAAAGAACAAGTGACAGGACCATTGTGACGAAATTTATGAAGAAGACCTACAAAATGGTCTATGATAAGAGAGTGATATTGGATGACTTCAGTACTCTCCCCTTTGGCTACTAAGATGTGTGATGGATATATGTCTATTGAATATAGAAGATTTGAAAAAATCATCTACTGATGGAGCACCTCAAAACCATCTAGTGATGGCCAGGGCACCACCCATTAGGAAATGCAGAGTTTGCTAATGAGGTTTATTTCCTTAAGAAACACAGTTAGAACATCAATAACTTTTCTGCAAGTCTCTAGTCATCATCACGTAATAATCACTTTTCTCGCATATTGTTCATAGTCTTCTTGAAAAGATCGTCCTTTCTTAGTGCTCTTGCAGCTCTAATGACGTACACAGCCTCTTTATTCACTTGGACCAACAGCTTCTTCATTATCGAGTCAAATTGTATAACTTCATCATCACTTAGTATGTGCTTAGCAACTGCTCTCTTTAATGCCCGCTCAAAAACGCGATCGAGTGGGTCCATTCGCCCCTTTGCTTGCCGGTGCCTCTTCATACAATCCCTTCTCCCCAATTTTGAATTGAATGATTTCTTGCAGTACGGACAAAGCAATTTCTTCGCCATTTTTCAGGAAAGTAAACTCACAAATGCATAATAACACAGGAGCAAGGTATCGATCACTATTTATAGAAAACTGCACCATATTTTTGCAAGTATTGAATGTGGAATTTCAAAATTAGACACACCATCTTGTGGGCGATTCAGCATTTTCTATCAAGCAATCGCGACGTTTGTATGACACGAAGCTCGCTACATATTCTGCGCGCTTCCCCTCCTTTGTGCGGCGCCCATTGGCAGCTCACTGTTGTCTCCTTCCCTCCCTCCCCCTCTCTCTCTCACTCTCCCGCTCCCTCTTTCCCCCTCTCTCCTTCACTCTAGCACGCCGAAATTTTGCACGTTAGGAAGAAGGCGTGCGGCGCAAGCAGCTTTCTGCGCTTTCAGACGGCGTTTCTTAAACTGAGAGAGCTATATGTACGTGACATTTATGTAACCTATTTGGACGTTGGACCTTTGTGGACGAATCCGACTGATCGCCTTCAGTATATGCACGTTGGGCCGCTAAAGGAATTATGAAACCAAATATTCGGACCTTTTGTGGGCGAATCCGACTTTGTCAGTTTTCAACGCACGCGACTATACGTAAAGGAGTGACATGCATGCGCTCGTTCTGGGCACTTCATGGCACAGCACTTAAAAATATTTTTTTGAGGCAGGAATTCTTAATCTGAGAACGAACGCAAGTTGAGATTAGGCACATCAAAAACTCTATTAAAATTCATTTATATGGAAATGCCTAGGTGCAAAAAATTAAAAGGATCGAATTTTAGAAGTTAAGAAGCACCGTGAAGTGCGGTGTTGAATGGGTAGGGTGCGTGAATAGGGTTAGAAAGAGCGACTGCACATGCGAGAAAACGGCCGTGAGATTTCGCATGATAGAAGAATAGAATGGAATGAGTGACCCTAGCGCATCGCGCCATAGAGCAAAGCGCCGCCCTCTATGCTTTATGTAAACGCATTACACTAACGGGCTTCTTCAAACGGTAGCTTCATGACTTGATCGCGTGCGGTCTCTTGTCTTTCTCTGGCCTTCCTACCACCGGCAATCTTGTCAAAGGTGGCATGACTTAACACTTGCATTTGTGTAGGGGCAGTACAGAATTGCTAGCGAAGACTGAATGCACCTGAGAAGGAGTCGCTTACATGCGTTCGCAGGGTTGTCTAAAATATGTTTCCTGAACATGCTTGAGACGTGTTTCTTGCTTGCGCGGGAAAATTCTGAGGTCCTGCACTGCCAGTAGAGGATAATAAAATTTGCACGTGTTCTGACAGGTACAAGCTGACTACATGTAAGTGAGATGGAATATGGGAGGATTCGAACCCGTATCTTCTGTATGTACATACAG
>JAAEPI010000966.1 GCA_024232835.1 Cytophagales bacterium | reverse complement strand
TCTGAACTCAAAGGAAAACAAACTAAAATGCAGGAGAGGGGGCGTTGCTAGGCAACAGTCCCAGAGTCTTTCATACCATAGATATGAACACTAGTGTTCCGTCTTTTGGTACGGCCAGAGAATGTCTAAGCTATGAGAAGGAGCACTGGCTGGTGGTCAGTGGTGGTACTGCATTAGTTGGCTATCGCAGACAAGTGAAAGATGAATGGGTGTCAATGGAATTTCCTACAACTATAATTTTTATTTCGTTCTATAATTTTTTGCCCAGAAATGTTAATATTCAGTTTGAAGCTAAATCTAATAAGAAAACATTTGAATATTGTTTAGAATTTTTTGCGCCACTAGATCATTATATACTGGGTCAGCAAGCTCAATTTATGAGGCCAAATCCATAAACATTAGCAGAATGCTAGCAAGAACAGGTCGACATCTTCTGCCCTGCTGGAAAAACTAGACACTTGAAAAAAATGACAATACAGCCTCTTATACAACACCAGCCATAGTTCTCACCAGGAATATTTTATTTATGAGATTTGTGACTGGAGATGGCAGTAGCATTTTTTTTAGCATTTAGCCCTATGGACTCCATTTTCCAATCCATTCCTTTTCCACTCAGATGGCTGTTTCCACTTGTCCGTGTTCGCCAACTAGTGGCAGCTAGGTGGAACTGTGGCTATAATGGGCAACAATGGGAGATTTCCTTCTCATAGCTTCAACATTCTCTGTGTCAAATGTACCAGAGCCGTCTAATAACAGAGTTACGTCATCCCCATAGACCTCAATGGCCCATTCTTTCCACAGCAATGGCGGCTCTCATGGAGCGTCACGGAGCCTTTTACATGTAAATCGCCATTGACAATAGTTCCCATAGAAGTAGTTACTTAGTTCCAGGAGGTGGCCGTAGAACACAGAGAGTGCGGTAAAGGTAAATGTAATTAGTTTCTACTTAATCTTTGTTTGGTATGTAATGGTTCTGTGTTAGTCTCCAGCGAACAGAAAGTTGCTGTCTAGAAATATTTTCATCTACATGAATCACATCACCAACCGACTTCCTGGTCCCCAGTTGTCACAACTCTCTTATTAGACGGCTCTGCCACGCAGTATGCTGCATCATTTTTCTAGAGCCAATAACCGACGGTGCATAGGCTACGTTTATGGACGTAGGCACGCTACAATTTA
>JAAEPI010000965.1 GCA_024232835.1 Cytophagales bacterium | reverse complement strand
TCCATTTAAGATTTGGAGTCATAACAAACTCCAAGATCTTTTTCTGGGTTTTCTACACTGTCATATTCAATGGGTTGTTCTCCAAGATAGTAGCTAAACTGCAGGGGTCGGGGAATGGATAGAGCAACATGATGGTTTTGCTCAACTGAAAGTACCTTACATTTCTGAAGATGAAAATTCATAAGGTTATTAGTGGCCCAATCGTTAAGATAATTAATATCATCTTGAAGTGTACTGCTGTCAGACTCTGAGTGAATGGCTCTCCAAATCTTAGTGTCATCAGCATACAATGCTATATTGGTTCCACTGGACAAACCCTGAGAAATATCATTTATAAAAGGAACAAAAAGTATAGGACCAAGAATAGAGCCCTGTGGTACTCCAGAAGTAACAGGCAGGTAATTAGACTTAGAATTACCTATGACAACCGATTGAGTACGGTTTTTTAAGTAATTTGAGATAAACTTAAGGAGGGTACCATCTATTCCATATAAATATTTGAGCTTATGAAGGATTATGTCATGGTTTACTGAGTCAAATGCTTTGGAAAAATCAAAATAGACTACATCAGTATGGACTTTGTCATTTAGTGCAAGAGCAAGATTATCACAAAATCCGACCATATTGGTAGTGCAAGACTTGTTTGCAAGGAACCCATGTTGCTTTGGATCTAGAAGATTACTAACATGACGCAGAAGTTCTTCCTTAATGAAGCGCTCAAGGGTTTTTACAACAAGGCAAGTAAGCGAAATTGGGCGATAATTTTCTACATCACACTTAGAACCTTTCTTGTGGACAGGTACAACATTTGCCATTTTCCACTCAGAGGGTAACTGACCCATGTTATATGATAACTTGAACAGTTTACTGAGTGGAAAAGCAAGACTAATAGCACATTTCTTAAGAATTTGACCATGTATGCCATCAGGACCATGGGCTTTGTTAGAGTTAATACTGGATAGAAGTTTACGTACAGTTCGGTGGTCAAAATCAATATCAAATTTGTCATCACCATGGAAGTCAATATCAACATCATAGTTAGATGCTCTAGAGAACTGATCAGAGAAGAACTTATTGAACATATTTGCTTGCTCCAAGGGATTGAAGCGCAATTGATCTTTATAGTTTACACACTCTGGAATTCGTATAGATTTAGAAGTTGATTTTACATGCGACCAGAACTTTTTTGTAATGAAGGCTGGGTCATCTGCCTGAAATAAATTATCCTTCATCTTCCTGGCAGCTATATCCTTAAATTCATTGCGAGCTAAATTGAATTCTAGATCACATTTAAGAACTTTAACAGGATCATTGGAACTAAGGGAGTCCTTGAGTTTACCTCGAAGGCGCTCCTTATGACGATAAGCTTGATGTGTTTCAGCGTCAAACCATGGCGCTTGCATTTCATTCTTAATAGTTACTTTTGGTATGTATCTATCTACTGTCTGGAAAAGAGAGCTCTTGAAAAATGCCCAGCCATCCTCTATATCACAACTGTCAAGTCGACTCCAGTCTGTGTGACAAAGATCATGGTTAAGCTTATCCCAATCGGCTTTCTTGAAGTTATAGAATGTTCTTTTAGCAAATTTGCGTCTGTGAATTTTCCTACTTATATTGAAAGATATGGGAAAATGGTCAGCTTTACAAACTGCATCCTTATCCATAACGTTCAATTCACTAATACTACTTTCGAAGTTAGTTAAAAGAATATCAAGAGTGTTACCACCTAC
>JAAEPI010000964.1 GCA_024232835.1 Cytophagales bacterium | reverse complement strand
TTTTTTCACTGACTTTAACAGCTCAGGACAGTCTATCCGTTGAATCAACTGACAGTCTTAGCTATAACATGGTAACGCCGGCTATCTATCTGGATTATGGGAAATTGCTCACCGCGCCTTCTAATTTTGAAACAAAGTATGAAGGAGCTCTGGAGCTCATCTTTAAGGACAAATGGCAAGTCATTGGAGAAATTGGCTATAGTGACTTGACCCCTCGATCAGCACTTGAAAATGGTAATTACCATTCAAAAGGTACCTACGTTCGTTATGGCCTGGGATGGCTTCCGCATCGAGAAGCAAACAGCAGAATTGGGATTGGGGTGCGATACGCAATGAGCTCGTTTAAAGATCAAGGCTCGTACACGATACTAAGTCCATCGGAACTTCAACCTGATATTGAAGTGCCTATTGATCGAAGGAATTTGTCTGCAACCTGGTGGGAGACTGTTCTATATTCAGATATGGATATGAACAATTGGCTCTCGATAGGTTTTCAAATCAGAGTACGAATCATGCAAAAATACGACAGCTTCGAAGATGTGGATGTTGTGACCATTCCCGGGTACGGAAGAGCACAAGACAAAAGAGTCCCTGCCGTCAATCTGTTTTTAAAGTTTTCACCTTTCTAGTGGCAGCAACCTGAATAATGAACAAACAACTACTTCTTGCCAAACGACCGATAGGCATGCCAACTGCCGATACATGGAATCTTGACACCAGTGAAGTCCCGGAAATCGGAGATGGCGAACTGCTCATCCAAAATCATTACATCTCACTCGATCCAGCTATGCGCGGGTGGATGAACGATGCTAAGTCGTATATTCCCCCTGTCGGAATTGGTGAAATTATGCGAGCTGGCACCATTGGAGAAGTCACTACTTCGAACAATGAAAAATTCCAAGTTGGCGATACGGTCACCGGCTGGGGAGGCGTGCAGCAATACACGAAAACAAATGGTGAAGGCTACTACAAAGTGGACACTTCTCTTGCACCTATGCCCACTTATATGGGAGCACTTGGCATGCCGGGTATGACTGCCTATTTTGGAATTCTAGAAGTTGGGAAAATTAAAGATGGCGACACGGTAGTAGTTTCTGGAGCAGCTGGGGCTGTGGGCAGTATCGTTGGCCAAATTGCCAAAATCAAGGGCTGCCAAGTGATCGGAATTGCAGGTGGAAAAGACAAGTGCAAGTACCTGAAGGACGAGTTGGGATTTGATGGAACTATCGATTACAAAAACGAAGACCTGAAAGTAGCATTAAAGAGAGAATGTCCTAAAGGAGTGGATGTCTACTTCGACAATGTGGGTGGCGAGATTTTGAACACTGTTCTGACTTGTCTTCGCATGCATGCCCGTATCGTGATTTGTGGAGCTATCTCTCAATACAACAACAAAGAGGAAGTCATAGGCCCAAGTAACTATTTGTCACTTCTGATCAATCGAGCCACTATGCAAGGGATGGTGGTGATGGACTATGCCAAAGATTACGGGATAGCGGCAAAAGAAATGGGCGGATGGATGATGCAGGGCAAGCTCAAGAGCAGGGAGGATATTTACGAGGGAATTGAGAATTTTCATGAAACCTTCCTACGATTATTTAGCGGAGAGAAGTTGGGGAAATTAGTGCTGAAGGTGGTGGAATAGGGAGTAATTAGAAGCTATCAAGTACCTTGGAGCAAACCTGTCTGACAATGGCAGGCTCACGAGGTATTATTTTGGAAAAATATTTCTCATCCAATGCAAGCATCATGGAATAGTACCCATTGATGGGATTAAAAACAAAAACATGAACAAAAAAGCACCTTTTATAAATGAGCTCAGTTTGCCAGTTGTAGCCGCACCCATGTTCCTAATATCTGGGCCAAAGATTGTCATTGAATGTTGCAAGAATGGAATCGTGGGAACCTTCCCTGCTCTAAATCAGCGAACTACTGAAGGATTCGAAGAATGGGTCATTGAGATCAAAGAAGCATTGGCTTCATTTGAAAAAGAGACTGGTAAAAAGACCGCTCCATTTGGGGTGAACCTGATTGTACACAAAACAAATCCAAGAGTTGAAGCTGACTTGGCCATTTGTGTCAAACATCAAGTCCCCCTGATAATTACCTCTCTGGGTGCTGTTTCTGCTCTTATTGATGCGGTGCACAGTTATGGTGGTTTGGTCTTTCATGATGTCATCAAAAAACGGCACGCTGAGAAAGCTGCCGAGGCTGGCGTTGATGGGCTGATATTGGTGGCGACAGGAGCAGGTGGCCATGCCGGAACGATCAATCCTATTCCTTTGGTTGCTGAAATGAAGAGTTTTTTCGACAAGACAATTCTACTCGCCGGCTGCCTGAGCACAGGTCGTGATGTTGCTTCTGCAAGACAAATCGGGGCAGATTTGGCCTACATGGGTACCAGATTTATTAACACAAAAGAAAGTCACGCCAGTGAGGAGTACCGCCAAATGATTATCAAAAGTAAAGCAGATGATATCGTATATACGGCTGCTGTTTCCGGTGTAAGTGCCAGCTTCCTTCGTCCAAGTTTGGAGGCTATGGGTATCACCGAAGAGATGTGGAGTCAAGCTGCTAAAGTGGATTTTGGAAAAGAGTTGGATGCAGAACAGGCAGAAGCCAAAGCCTGGAAAACTCTCTGGTCTGCTGGCCAGGGCGTGACCAACATCCATGATAATCCTACCGTCGGTGAGCTAGTGGCTCGACTGAAACTCGAATTCAAAGAAGCCATAACGGAGCAGCAGGAACTCTTGAATATATATCCAGGTTAGATCAAATGAGCACTTCCGTTGACATTACCCATCCAGTTCAATTGTGTGGAGAAGTCGGCTAGATATTAGACAAGTAGTATTTGCAATTCACTCCTTGTCGCTCGAAACATCTAATTTCAATTCTTCTTTCCAAACATTTTAAAAGCCAAACCAATTTCTTTGGCGGCTTCATCAAGGTGTGGCTTGGCGTCTCCCCATCGCTCCTTTGCCTTTTCACCAAATCCCTTGGAGTCGTCACTGATATCATCCATTTTATCTTTGAGCTCCTTGATCTTTTGTTCGATCTCTTCCGTGATTTCTTGCTTGTGTTCTTTCATCTCCTCGATAAGTTGATCCATTTTTTGTCCCATTTCAGCAAGTGTTTCTTCTAATTGTCGTTTAGTTTTAGTCATTGTAGTATTAAATAGTATATATGAATAGACGAGATTTTACAAAAACAGTTTCTCTGGGAGCCGTCGGATTTTCAATGATGAGTTTCGTGAACGTAGGTGTTTATCCAATTGATGAACTTTTGGGAAGAAAAGAACCCGCCCTTTTTGGGGAAGGATACAATTTGAGAAAAGAAGCTTCCGTTGCTTTCGCGAAAATGCAAAAGGATGCGTTGAAAGAAGGACTGAAAATTTTCTCTGAGTCCAGCTACCGAAGTTACGCACGTCAGGAGAGCATTTGGAATAGGAAATATGACCAATTCACCGGGCAAGGGCTGTCACCAATAAGAGCCATTGAAAAAATCATTAAATACTCTACCATCCCTGGGACTTCCCGACACCACTGGGGCACGGACATGGACATCATCGACAAAAGCGTACCAACACCTGAGGACTCATTGCTGGAGGAGCATTTTAACCCAGGAGGCTGCTATGAACCTTTGAAGAAATGGCTGAACGAAAACGTAAATACTTATGGATTTTATGAAGTGTACACAAACGCCCCGGATAGAAAAGGCTTCAACTACGAGCCCTGGCATTTTTCTTACAAACCCCTCTCCCAACCCATGCTTCTGGAATACAAGGACATTGATTTGAAGGCTCTTCTTCAGCAGATCAAACTCAAAGGCGCTGAGTATTTTACAGATGAGTTTGTAGCGAAGTATAGGAGTGAGAATGTATTGGATATAAATGGGGAGTTGTTGTAAATGAAAGAGTAAGTACTGAAATCAGTCAAATCCAATGATTTTTTTATAACATTTCTTACATTTGAACATACATAAATGATCATTTAAATTGAGTATCCTCTCAACACATATCAATCCAAAAGTACTCAAATGGGCACGGGATAACTCAGGCTTCACAGTTGAAGAAATATCCAAGAGGCTCTCAGTTAAAACTGAAAGATACGTTTTATGGGAAGAAAAGGGTGAGGATGTACCTTTTGGTAAACTAAAAATAATTTCAAGTAGCTATCGTCGACAGATTGCCGTCTTTTTTCTCAAAAAAGTTCCCGAAGAACATGTAGAAAAACCTAAGGACTTTAGAAATCTTGATGAAGATACGGATTTGACTCGGCCAGTACGCCTAGCATTAAGACGTTCTAGGTATTTTCAAAAATTGGCTAAAGAGTTAAATCCCCATTTGGAAGACAAATATGATTGGGTCGAGGGTAAAAAAGGATTGGAAATGACTTCTGACTTTCAAGTTGCCGGTTGGGTCAGGAAATTGCTAAATATAGATACTGAAAAATGCCTTAAATGGAAAAGTGAAAATGAAGCATATCGTTTTTGGAGAAATGCAATTGAAAAAGAACTAGGTATCCTTGTTTTTCAATTTTCTATGCCACTTGATGAAGTTCATGGTTATTGTTTAACAGATGTCAAACCTTTTGTTATCGTGACAAATAGCAATCATACCTATACAGCTAGGTCTTTCACGCTATTTCATGAGTTGGCTCATATTATAAGAAATGATTCTGGTATTTGCTTTACAGATAAGTTACAGGACAGAAATAGTGAAGAATGGGCGTGCAATTCATTAGCAGGTGAGATTTTAATTCCTTCAAATCAAATTGTGCGAACGGAGAATCTGAACGAGATATCCCTTTATGCTAAGAAATTCAAAGTTAGTAGGGAGGCATATTTAAGAAAACTTAAAGAGGTAAATGCCATAAGTGATTCCGTATTTTTTAGACATCTTGAGACAATTAAATCCACTTATACGAAACCAAAAAAGGGATTCGCTCCCATGGATGTTAAAACGAGAGCATCCAGAGGAGATACATTTTATGACCTTGTCCTGGGTGCAGTAAGATCAAATCTTATATCATATTCTGAGGGAGCTCAAACCTTGGGAGTAAGTGTAAACCAGCTTGCTGGTGAATTCTGATAAGTCTGAAATATTTTATTTTGAAAGCAACTCATTGATCATAATACAACAGTATTATCCAGAAAAATTATTTAAAGGTCTGTGGAAAATTATTAGAGAATTTTTGAGTGATGGGAGAATTCAAATACACCAAATGGTGTACGACGAATTAATTCCCTCAAGTAACAAACCAAGAGATGAAATAGGTCAATTAATAAAAGAGTACAAAGAAAATATTGAGGACATAACAGAGTTTGAAATTTCATTCGTTCAAAAAATTATTGAAGAATACCCGAAGCTCATTGATACAGGTAAAGAAAAAGATGAAGCTGATCCTTGGTTAATCTCGGCAGTTAGAGATAAAATGGAAGACACTCAAATTTTCGGAGATGACTCTCCATATGCCTTGGTAACTCAAGAAAATCAGAGGAAGTCAAATAAAATTCCTGCCGTTTGTAGGGCGTATGAAATTAGAAATATGAATTTACATCAATTCTTCGAACGAGTTGGCATCAAATTTACAACCCGAATTGATTAGTGTTTCCGTACATATTGCCAGCAAATCTGCTTTCCCGCTGTTGATAACAAATTCTTTGGATATATTTTCAACATGGAATAATACAATGGTTATGAGAATATCCATCTCTGATGTGTCATGTTTTACGTACAAAAAACAACTTCAATGAGGCATTACCAACAGGCTTATATGAAACCCATTCCGACAGATTTCTCCTCGCCAGTGACATAAATTAAAGGGATGGAACTAATGGAAGAAAGCATCGCAATTTTCAAATCAGAAATTCAATGGAATTTTATCGAATATGAAGACGACTAAAAATGCATTAAAGTATCTTGTACTTGTACCTTGTGTTTTTATTAGTCAGAATATTATGGCTCAACCTCTCTACTTTTCAACCCCTCAAGAATGCGTTGAGATAGCTGCACAATTACTGATTCAAGAAGATTGGGAAATCTTATCGAAGTACTATTTTCTGGAAAATTCTGATGAAGCAATAATCGATTCTTTGAAAAACGGAAGCTATTTCATCAGAGATAAAAAACCTGAGTTAATTCATCCTACAGCTTCTTGGAGATACAAAAAACCTTTCGATCCTAATTTCAGTTACTCAGGCCATTTTGAGGAGGATCTGGATCGAATTAAAGTAGCTGTCGAAATGGAAATAGATCAAGGGAATGGCATGATCCAGCGAGGTATGTCCTCATTCTATTTGAGAAGATCAGAAAATGGGTATCAGCTGGTTCCCTGATGAGTTTCCTTCATTACCTTTAGTGTCATTGCAACTATCCTCCTCAACCTCCGCTTACAACGACTTCATCTTTGGTTGTCACTTTGTTGTTGAACCCGTATGGAAGTAAGATCCGCCCATGGCTTAGACAATGTTGCCGCTTGGAGACTATCACCTTTCCCTAAATCTCCATGACACAAGAAACACATGGATATCCACATGCCCTGTTGTGCTTAGGCAAGCACGGCTTCATCGGTATTTTCGATGGATTAATGGCGTATCCGCTTCTATCGGTGCTACCCAATCATTCCATTAGGTATGCGAAACCCCAACGAAGAGTTGCAAGGCAAAATGGCCAAAATGATATTTTTTAGTATCCATGGATTCTTGACATGGAAAAGTCGGTATAAAAAGCCGCTCTCCCGCAATAGTTTAATAATGCGGAAAAGCGGGTTGTTAATCAGCTCACTATTTAGGGTCTGCTGAAAAACACTTAACAGATTGATTATTAAAGAATAGGATAACTTTTTATTTTTAGTCAGTATTATGACATTAACGGTGTTCATGTGAATACAACATCATCAAAGGAAAAAGTCACTTTCTATCAATATTTTTCTGACACTTCTATTGCGCAAATCAATTATTCAACATACCAATATTCAACTACCAAATCAGACAGCATCGTATCTTTTGAGGACGATAGTGGATATTTTTATCGTAAAACTCCGAATATCCGGATCCTTAGATATCAATCTATTAGAAGTGACAGCTCCTTATTCTTTTTGATAAACATCCTCAATAAAGATGGCTCGGTTTCTAAGAAAACGGAGATAGGGACTTGGGATGGGGTGAGAAAATATAAGAATACCTTAATTGAATCTGATTCGTTCGATATTGGGTATTACCCGAAAATGGAATGAGACGTTTTCAACTCACCTCCAGTAATTTCAATATGGCACTTCACATCTTTCTTCCAATGATTGAACGAATATCGAACAAGGATTAACGAGCTAAGATCATCTCATTCTAAAATCGTTGATCGGTGTTCCTTGTTCGTTATTCAATTCTCCTGCTGCTTCCAAGTCACAATCCTACCTCCTCCTGCAAAAAATCCTACCAAAAACTGACAACCGTCAGTCTCCACTTCTTGCCAACCTACGATCTTACAGGCATCAACCTTTCGGCCAAGTTGGCTTAATGAATGGGAGAACACAGTGTAAGCAGAATTTCTAAGGAAAAAAGCCGTGCGGAGTTCATCCGTCACCTCCTCAATGATATCGAAGCATTAGAGCTGATGGTAAAGAACAATCTGATCGAAAATGACATCACTCGAATTGGATCAGAACAAGAATTCTGTTTGGTTGAAGATAATTGGAGGCCTTCCAAAAAAGCGCAAGAAATTCTAAAAACCATAGACGATCCCCATTTCACAACCGAACTAGCCCTTTACAATCTGGAAATAAATCTTGATCCTCACGAGCTAAAAACAGATTGCTTTTCGAAGGTTGAGCATCAATTAAAAACTCTATTAGCGAAAGCTAAAACGTCCGCAGCAAAACACAACAACAAGGTGGTTCTTGCCGGCATCTTGCCCTCAATAGGTCAAAAAGAGTTGGAGTTTGACTACATGACTCCTCACCCTCGGTATTGGGCACTGAACGATACGATTAAAGAACTGCGTGGGTCGGACTTTAAACTTCGTATTAGAGGCGTGGATGAACTCTCGATCCATCATGATTCTGTGCTGTTTGAAGCGTGTAATACTAGCTTTCAATTGCATCTTCAAATTGCCCCTGAAGACTTTATTTCCAGCTACAACTGGTCACAGGCCATCTCCGGACCCATATTAGGCATCAGCAGTAATTCGCCACTATTGCTTGGTCGTGAACTTTGGAGTGAGACTCGAATCGCACTTTTTCAGCAAAGTATCGATACCCGAATCTCCTCCTTTGCACTAAAAGACCAACATGCCCGAGTGAGTTTTGGTGGTGGATGGGCACAAGGTAACGTGGCAAGTATTTTCAAAAGCGACATTGCCAGACACAAAGTGATTCTATCACGAACAATCGAAAGCAATTCGTTGCAAGATCTAGAAGATGGCAAAATACCCAAGCTGGAGGCTCTCTGCCTGAACAACAGTACCATCTATCGTTGGAACCGACCCTGCTATGGCGTGGGTGGAGGCAAAGCTCATTTGCGAATTGAAAACCGCTACATTCCTTCTGGCCCATCTACCATTGACGAAATCGCCAATTTCGCTTTCTGGGTTGGGTTGATGGCAGGACGACCTGCTGAGTTTGACGATATCCGGGGACATATGGACTTCAGAGATGCGAAGGCCAATTTTTTCAAAGCTGCAAGAAATGGTAAAGAATCCGTAATGTTTTGGATGGAAAATCAAATCTCCGTACGTGACCTTGTGACTAAAGAATTACTTCCAATGGCTCAATGGGGGCTAGAAAAAGTCGGCATTGACAATGGAGATATTGAACGGTTACTCGCTGTGATTGACAAGCGAACAAGCGGAATGATTGGTGCCAAATGGAACATAAGGAGCTACAGAAAACTAAGGGAAGAATTGACACAGGATGATGCCCTTTTGGCATTAACCAAATCCATTTATGACAATCAGCAAACCGATATGCCAGTGCACAAATGGCCACTACCCGAAAAATTTGAAAAAGCACAGGAAAATGCCCTACAAGTACGGCACATCATGTCCACCCGGCTTTACACCATTAACGAAAACGATCTTGCTGATCTAGCAACCAGTGTTATGAGATGGAAGGATATTCACCATGTTCCTGTAGAGAATAATGCTGGAGATCTTTGTGGGCTACTTACCTGGACACATATGAAACGATATGAAGAAATAACCGCTGAAGGTAGCCATAAAATTGTTTCCAATCTTATGGCCAAGAATGTAATCAGCGTTTCACCAGAAACCAAAATAGTAGATGCGATCCGTCTAATGAAGAAAAATGAAATCGGTTGTTTGCCCATTGCTCATGGCAAGCACTTGGTCGGAATAATTACTATTGTTGATGTGATCCCGTTTGACAATGACTAAGGTCTATAGCAAGGCTCTAGATCAGACAATTGAGGTAGGCAGGGTCATTGGACATATAAAAGGGATACAATCTGGACCTACACTTATTTTCACAGGTGGCATCCACGGTAACGAACCATCTGGTCTTTTTGCTCTCAAAAAAGTCTATGATGAAATACAGAATCTTCAAATACCAATTAAGGGAAATTTCTATGCTATCAGCGGAAATCTTTCTGCATTAGAACAAGGAATTCGATTCATCAGTTCAGATCTCAATCGAATGTGGAATATCGATCAACTGGATGACTTATTGAGAAACGAACCAGAAAATAAAGATGTTGGCGAGCTCCAAGAAATCTATCAGCTCATTCGGGAAATTCTTGATGCTGAAAGTGGTCCATTCTATTTCATGGATCTTCACACAACTTCCAGTAAGTCCGTTCCTTTCCTACCGGTAAGTGACAGTCTCCTGAATCGGAAGTTCACAGAGCAATATCCAGTTCCAATAATACTCGGAATTGAAGAATATCTTGAGGGCTCTTTACTCAGCCATATCAATGAATTAGGTTATGTGGCATTCGGATTTGAAGGCGGTCAACATGACGATTTTTTGTCTTTTGAAAATCACATAGCCTTCATTTATCTCTCAATGATCTTTGCAGGCAGCATTCATCAAAAAGATATTGATTACTATCACTATTATGAACAGCTAGCTAAAACCTCTGTTGATTCCAGAGACATTTTTGAGATATTTTTTCGATTCGAAATTAGAGCGGGGGATACTTTCGCAATGGAGCCTGGATTTGTCAATTTCCAGCGACTTTACAAGAACCAAAAAGTAGCCGTTAGAAATGGAAAACCAATTACTTCTTCAAATTCCGGAAGAGTTTTTATGCCATTGTATCAAAGTCAGGGTATAGATGGTTTCTTCACTATTCGTGAAATACCCCCATTCTTGCTTCGACTTTCTGCTGTTCTTCGCAAAATTCATTTTGACAGAATTCTCCCACTAATGCCTGGCATTAGATGGGCTTCTGGAGAAAAAGACACGCTCATTGTCAATAGAAAGATCGCTCGATTTTTCGCGAAACAATTTTTTCACTTGCTAGGATACCGGAGTAAGAAGCTAGACAAAACACATTGGATAATGAAGAACAGAGAGGCTGCCTCAAGAGAAAACGAATACGAAGGAGCTGGCTGGTCATAGCAATCTGAATCAGCCTACATTTGAATTCTAAATAATATTGCAGTACCTTAATCGTCCGTTTTGTCATTTCGAATCAAATGAGCTATGCCTACTAAAACCAAAAGAAAAACTACAATCAAAGCTAAACGCCCACCAGTCAACACAAAGAAGACAGTATTGGACGAAAAAATTAAGCTCTCGAATCAAGTTGAAAAACACAAAAACACAATTCAAACGCTGAAATCACAGGTTTCGGAACAGAACAAACTGATCAAATCCATTGATTTCGCTAAATCAGAAATAGCCAGTTTGTCTGAGACCAAGGAGCATCTAAAAGTATATATATCACAAAATTCCTCCAAGGAAAAAGCCTCCAATAAAATCCTGAAAGATCTAACCACGCAGAAAAATGAGTTAGATACTTATATCGAAAAGGTCGGCCCAAAAATGAAGACCTTCAAAGGTGAATTGCACGAGTTGGAAAAGCAAAAACAAGGGAGTCTCGCTGAATTAGAATCTATCAATTCTGATACAGCTAAAATTCAGTCGGAAATATCCAACCTTGAAGAAATGAGGAAGGGTGTAGATCAAGATATTAAAGAATTTGAAACCCAATATGCGCTGTATCCAAGAGACATGAAAAATATGTTCAGGGATGCAAAGACTCAATTGAAAAGTTACGGTGCGTTAGCTGGTGTATCTGCTGGAGTTACTCTTTTTTTGATGGCGTTTGTGCTTGTGTCTGTGTTTATCGGTAATCCTATGATTGACCAAATGGTGGTCATTTTTAGCGATCAACCAAATCTTCAGTTTTACTCAATGTTGACCATCACAATAGCTACCATTGGAGCCTTCTCTTTTCTGATTTATTTGTTTCTTAATCTAACTAAAAACTTTGTATCCCAGTATATCAATATTCGAAATCGAATAACAACCTTACGGGTGACTGACTATCTAGTGACACGATTTGAGCAGACAAAAAAAGATAAAAACGAACAGTCGAACGTGGCAAACAAGTATATCCAAGAAATTATGCGCTTTGGCAATTCGTTTGATCAAACGAAAAAGAGAAAATAAAAACTACACGAAGATAAAATATGGGGCATCTACCCTAACCACAAATAAATCCCAGCCGCCAACGCTCCTCCAACCAAAGGTCCAATAACAGGGGTCCATGCATACCCCCAGTTGCTACCTCCTTTACCCTTGATAGGGAGAAGAGCATGCATAATCCTTGGCCCCAAGTCTCTGGCCGGATTAATCGCATAACCTGTGGTGCCACCGAAACCCATGCCAATAACCATCACCAAAAAAGCAACTGGCAATGCTCCCACTGATCCCAATCCTATTTTCACATCCTCCAAACTGGCAGCTTCAAGTTTTGGTCCGGTAATGTAGAAAATCACATATACCAAAATGAATGTACCCGTTACCTCACAAATAAAATTGATCGCAGTGTCTTTAATGGCAGGGCTCGTAGAAAATACACCAAGTTTAGTCCCTGCATCATCCTCTTCATTGAAATGGTTTTTGAAATTTATCCACACAATCACTGCACCTAACATTGCACCTATCATTTGAGCCAAAATGAACAGCGGAACCTCCACCCATGGGAAAGAACCTGCAACAGCTAGTCCAAACGTAACTGCAGGATTAATATGAGCACCGCTGTATGGTCCGGCGACTGTCACTCCACAAAAAACTGCTAATCCCCAACCAAATGTGATCACCATCCATCCAGCACCTTGGCCATAGGTTCCCTTTAAGGAGCAATTCGCATTGACGGACAATCCAAGCGCTATGAGAATAAATGTTCCAACAATTTCTGCAACAAATGGCGACATATGATTTAGCTTAATTCAGATTTAAACAATTCCATATTAATTCATTTTTACTAAAGAAGCCTTTGAATAACCAACTTTCCTAGTCTTGAATTTAATTTTGTGTGATTTTTCGGCTGTTAGTCAATTAGCTGTCGGTTTTTTGTGATGATTTCTTTCACTTTTCGTCTTACTTCTTCAATTGAGCTGATGTATGGGCACTTCTCCCATCAACTTGCCTTTACCAGTACATCTGCGCGCATGATATTGTAAATGATACAATTCATATCAAAGCGCAGTGCATTACGAAGCAGGTTTTTGGCAGCTGTAACACGATATTCCAACGTCTCTTTGATGTACCCAAAGGGATGCTATTCAGCTATGGTGACTAGGAACAACAAACCCCCTTTTTCTTCCAATGTATTGAGTATCAGGCTTAAATTCAAGTAATAAATGCAACTTTCAGATTTAACTCCACTATTCGTTCCTAGAAACGCCACAGGGTGGTGAAGTCAGGAATTTGTTGGAAAAAATCTACACCCACAAAACGCTGAAAAGACAACCGATCATAAAGTGGGTCTTCTAAGTCAGGATCATAAAGATTGTACAGGTATTGAACAAACAACATCTTTGCTTTTACCAATACCGATATTGGCTTTCGCCTGCCCTGTCTGTAACCAACAAGAGCTTTTCCTCCTTCTGCCAATCCACAATCTTATTGACCTTATCTAACTGAATTTCACTTCGTGACTTTTTTGATCGGTTGATCCTCAATTCCATATCCCAAAAAGATAACTGACTCATACCCTCGCATTGTCTATTTAAAGATACTTATATAATAAGCTATATGCAATAATTTAGAACTCTTTTAAATCAGGTTTGCAGAGGATTCTAATAAGGCAGCAAAAAGTCCATGGAATATTGAAATTTTAGAGAACTTTGTGGAAGATCCTTGTTTATTCATAAGAATGAGAGCGAGGGGACTCACTAGAATTTATAGATGTCTGAACAATTACCATTCAAAGTATTCTTTATCGGATTCAACAAAACTGGCACGGTATCTTATCATAACATTATGAAATCCGTTGTGGGTGATCGAGCGATACATCAAGCTGTTTGGACGGATTGGGCCTATTGTTCTTCTAAGGACCAGCTCGATAAGTATGATGTATTCACCGATGGCGAATGTGCCAATATTAAAAATCTTGATAAACTCTATCCTAATGCTAAATATGTTCTAAACACGCGCCCTCTCGAGGATTGGTTGGTCAGCAGACAAAAGTCTATGGAGAGATCTCAGAAGCTGAATAAATGGTTCTTTACTAGATACCTGCCAGTTGAATTTTTACTTAAGTATATCAATTCTAATCTACTAGATAGTGGAGATTCGGCTATGAATCGTTGGGTTGAAATCAGAGATTCTTACCATTACTACGTAATAGATTATTTTAAAAACCGCGAAAGCGATTTACTAGTGTTAGAACTAGGTGATGACAATGCGGTTGTTAAGCTTCAGAATTTCCTGAAGTTAAAAACACAATTAACAAATCACCATAAGAATACAGCAGGGAAAGGTTTAAAGTCCGGTAGGCTTTTTGATGCTTTGGGTCTTCAACCCAGAGATGATAGAAGTATGAGAAAGGTAAGAGGTTTTCTTAGGAGAGAAAACTTGAGGATTTACAAAAGAGAAAAATTGTATACTGCGAGATGGGAGAAGAAGATGCTAAATATCGATGTTTCGAAATCATCAAACCCTACCAAAGTTGCGCGCTTTTTTGTCAAAAAGAGAGCAAATTCTCAGTCATTTTTATCCCGATACTTTTATGATAAAATAATCAAAATAGTGCGTGGTGGAATAAATGATATGAATCGTTTTGTTCCTGTCAATAAGTATGCAGGTGGGGCAAAGTAGGGTTCTAGACCTTTAATCATCTAATTATGTTATATTCTTGCATCGTAAGGCTATCATCTGAAGGAGCCAAAATTTTGTTTTAATACAGTTACACATGGCAGAAAAATATATGAGCATGGAGAATATCAAATTTCTCCTTTATAATGTTCACAACCTAGAATCTTTATTTACCCACGACCGATTCAAGGAGTACAATCGCGAGTCCATTGATATGATGATGGATGCAGCCAAGGATTACGGTGACAAAGAGCTGCTCCCATACTTAGAAGAAATGGATAGACAAGGTTGTGTGTATGAAAATGGTGAAGTGACCATACCTCCTCAAATCGCAAAAGTGTTCTCATATTTCGGTGAGACAGGTTGGATTAATGCTACTGAATCATACGATCACGGAGGAATGCAATTACCGCATATGGTACACCATGCAGGTGGTTTCATTTATGCCGCGGCTAATAACTCAGCTATCGGCTATTCGACGCTTGCAGGAGGAGCCGCAAATTTGATTGTTTCATTTGGGTCAGAGGAGCAGTTTCAGAAATATGTAAAAAAAATGTGGGAGGGGAAGTGGCAAGGAACCATGGCCTTAACAGAACCTGATGCTGGAAGTTCTTTGTCGGATATTACTACAACTGCAAAAAGGCAAGAGGACGGCAAATTCAAGATAACCGGTCAAAAGATATTCATTTCAGGAGGAGATTATAAAGAGGCTGACAATGTCATACACCTTATGCTGGCTCGAATAGAAGGAGCACCAAAAGGAGCAAGAGGTATATCACTTTTTATTGTTCCGAAAAGAAGAATCGATGAAGACGGAAGCTTGCAAGCCAATGACGTTACAACAGCCGGAATCTTTCATAAAATGGGACAAAGAGCATACGTCACTACCCATTTAATTATGGGAGAAAAAGATGATTGCATTGGCCATTTGGTTGGTTCAGAAAATCTGGGGTTGAAATATATGTTTCAGATGATGAATGCCGCTAGAATTGAAGTGGGTTTAACAGGCGCAGCTATTGCTTCTGCTGCCTACTACGCTTCTCTTGAATATGCTCAGGAAAGATCGCAGGGCAGGCTACCAAGTTCAAAGGATCCTATTGAGCCACCTACATCAATTTTGAATCATGCTGATGTGCGAAGGATGCTGTTTTTTCAAAAAGCCATAGTAGAAGGCTCAATTAGCTTGGTTTTAGAATGCTCAAAGTTGATTGATTTAATCGATGTGAGTGATGAAAAAGAAAAGGAGGACTATCAGTTACTTTTAGAAATCTTAACGCCCATTGTGAAAACCTATCCAAGTGAAATGGGAATACAATCAGTCTCTACGGGGCTTCAATGCCTGGGAGGGTATGGATTTTGTGTAGATTTTCCATTGGAGCAATTTCATCGAGATATTCGAATCACCACACTATACGAGGGAACCACAGGCATTCAATCCTTGGATTTACTTGGAAGAAAAATGATGATGCAAGATGGGAAGGCAGCAAAACTCTTATTTGGTGAGATATCGAAAACCCTTAATGAGGCCAAAGAATTTGAGAAATCAAAACGACATGCGATTTCACTCTTCAATACTTTGAATGATTTCCAACAAGTCTTGAATCGGTTGATTGGGTTGGCTGTGAAGGGTCAAACTAATGAATTTTTGGCAGATGCCAATCTTTTTATGGAACTGAGTGGAATTATCGTCATTGGTTGGCAATGGATTAAGCAGGGAATTGCGGCTGAAAAAGCCTTGAAATCTGGAGATGGAGACGCCAAATATTTCGAAAGTAAAATCAAGACGATGGATTACTACTTTGCCTATGAACTGCCCAAATCCAAGGGCTTAGTGACACGTTTAATGGATACGGAAATCATTACAATTAAAGGTGATAACGAGTACTTAGTATAGAACCCGAAACATTAAAACTCTGATTATATGTCAATAGCCAAGAAAACAAAAGGACTAAATTTTGCAGAATCTAGCTTACATAGTACGATTATCCTGCTTTTAGGTAAGTAAATGACAAGCAGTTTTTAACTTTTGTTTAACTTGGTTCGATCAAAAAACAACCTCAATGGCTGACGAAAACAAGAATCAAGACCCGGAAGAAGAAAAAAACCAATCATCCAATGATGATGAATTCGGTTTACCTGATTTTGAATTTGACGCATTAGATGATGATGACGATGAAGGGGAGGTGATTGGCCCTGAAGCAACATCAGATGAACCTTCTCCTGCTGAAGCATCTAAGGAGCCTGAATCAACGCAAACAGATGAACCAGCTTCGAATGAAGAAGATGTGCCAAGCTTAGATGCTGAAGATCTTGAAGATATTGACTTAGAAGGAATTGAGGATGTAGATCTGGGAGACTTAGAAGATTTGGGTGATTTGGGAGACCTGGATCTGGATGATCTTGATTTGGGAGACTTGGATAAAGAGTTAGCGAATATGGATGAAGATATCGCTGAAACAACGCCTGAGGCAGATCCTGAAGGGGTTAGTGCTGATCGGGTAGAGGATATTTTTGAAGAACCAGCGAAAGAAGAAAAAGTTGATGAAGAAGCACCTCCCAAAATCGAGGATGATGGATTATTCTATGAAGAAGAATCTTTCGAAGAATTTGAGACGGATATGGATACTGCTTTGTCCGATCCAAAAAAATCAGACGACAGCACTGCTTCGATAGAAGAAGAAGTCTCAGTTCCCTTGGAAGAAGATACTCCAGCCCCAGTAGAAGACAATACTCTAGCTTCAGATGATTCCTTAGCAACGGATTCTGAAGATGATTCATTGGAATCTTCAATGCTCGAGGGTGAGGATGACCTAACGGATGCATCCATGTTTGAGGGTGAGGATGACCTATCGGATGCGTCCATGTTCGAGGGTGATGATAACCTATCGGATGCGTCCATGTTCGAGGGAGATGGCGATTCAAGCTTGTTTGAAGATGGTGATTTACCAGATTCTAGCATGTTTGATGCTGATTTGGAAGATTTAGAACTTGGGGAGGATGATGCCGTGCCATTTGCTCAGCGAGAAGTTGAAGGAGCAGAAGGCTTATCTGACGAATATGCCCCTTCCGAAGAATTTGCCGAATCTGTATCCCCGGAAGAGGCATCAGGAGCGAAATCAAAATTTGTTAGAATTGTAATTTTAGGAACCATATTGTTTGTGGCGATTGGTTTCAGTTTTCTCTATTTGAATGGAAATATCTCCTTAGGAGGTGATAGTGAAGAGCCGAAGAATGTAGCTAAAAACGACAAAGAGGATCCAGCAAAAAACACTCCTCCAAAGGAAGAGAAAACAGAGGAAACTGAGAAAGTTCAGGAGAAGACTGTTGAGGAGAAAACTAATGAGAATAAAGCTGAAACAAAGCCAGCTGAAACTACTCCCAAAAAGACACAGAATAAAACTACGACTAAAGCAACGCCACCCAAAAAGACAACACAAACCAAGACAACTCAGACAAAGAAGGCAGCCACTAGTTCTGCGGGTGTAACTACTTTGCCTGCTAAGACTGGACGATCATATTTAATCGTTGCTAGTTTTAAGGATGTATCATCTGCTAAAAAGCACGCGAGCAAGCTTGTTAGTAAAGGGGAGAGTCCAACCATCATTCCTCCGTTTGGAGGAGCGGCTAATCATCGCGTTGCGGTTGCATCGTTCCCTACTTTCAATGAAGCAGCTGACAACCTTGAAAGTTATCGGGCGAAGCTTGGAAGTGGTGTTTGGGTATTAAGGTATTAATCCACCATTCAACTAAACATTTGGCTGTACATGGAATTCTCTTGCAAGGAGACCATGGACTTAGTAGTTTCGAATTGGGTACTAAGTTCACCTTTATTCCGTTTACACGATAAGTAAATTAATTCTATGCTCAATCTTATTATTCAAGATCCTACTGTTCCGCTGGAAGGTGCGGAGGGAATTTCAGAATCCATTTCCCTTCTCGAATTAACACTCAACGGAGGATTTATGATGATCCCAATATTTCTTCTCTGGATGTTGGGCATATACGTTTTTGTTGAGCGAATGATGAATATCAAGAAGGCGTCTCAAACCCCTGACGATTTCAAAGACAGAATTCGACAATTAGTTACCGCGAGTGATATTCAAGGAGCTCGCTTGATGTGTGTCCAGACCGACACCCCAGTAGCACGAATGATAGAGAAAGGGGTATCAAAAATTGGAAGCTCGCTAAAGAACATTGAGGTGAGCATAGAGAATCTGGGAAAGATCGAAATCTATAAACTAGAAAAGAACCTGAATTTATTGGCAACCATTGCCGGAGCAGCACCGATGATTGGTTTTTTAGGAACCGTCGTTGGCATGATTCAGGCATTTATGGCCGTTGCACAAGAAGAGGGTGCCGTAAGCCCAAAATTGCTATCTGGAGGAATCTATGAAGCGCTCATAACGACTGCAGCTGGCCTCATAGTTGGCATTCTAGCGTATCTAGGTTACAATTATTTGGTTTCACGGGTCTCGAAAGTAATTCACACCATGGAATACAATGCTATTGAGTTCATCGAGTTGCTCCAAGAACCTCAGAAAAAATAGGATGGATCTGAAGCCAACAAACAAGGTAGAAGCAACTTTTAGCATGTCTGGGATGACAGATGTTATTTTTCTATTGCTACTTTTTTTTATTCTCACCAATTCGTTTGTTACACCTTCGGGGCTTCCGGTAAATCTTCCAGCATCAAAGAGCGCAGATATTGTACTACAAAAAGTGAGTGTAACCATAACCAAAGACCTCAAATACTTCGTTAATGATAAGTTGGTTTCTGTTAGTCAATTGGAAGGAGTTTTGAGAAGTTCTCTAATAGAAAAAAAGGGAGTGGTGGTATTACATTGTGATGAAGGTGTGCCTGTTAAGCATCTCGTAAAAGTTGCTGGAATTGCGACCGCACTAGAGGCTCGGGTTTCAATTGCTACCAGACCAGATAAATAATGGATCAAGAAGAAAAAGATAGAAAACGAAAAGCATGGATGACCTCCGCAGGTATTCAGGTTGTTTTGTTGCTATTGCTCTATTTTCTTGTTGCATGGCAAGCTCCAGATCCTCCTAATCCTGAGTTTGGAATCGAATTGAATTTTGGGCTTGTAGATTCCGGAAGCGGAAATCAACCAATAGCAAATCCAGAACCGACTGAAAAATTGGAAGAGGAACAAGTTGCTCAGGAAAATACTGTTCAGGAAACCACTGACAACCAAGACAACACCGAGGTTGCCGACCCAGTTGAGACCTTTGAAAATCCTGACCCTGATGTAGTACAAGAGGAAACTCAAGAAATGGCTACCCAGCAATTAGAAGAAAATGATGGATCTGATCAAGAAAATATATCAGAAACCAACGATCAGATTGCTGAAGAAACTAATCAATCTCAGGGAGAAATAGGGGAGAGTGATGACCAAGGTGATCCAGAAGGTGCTATCAACGAAGATGCACTTTATGGGACTCCAGGAGGAGGAGATGATGGCTCCAGCCTTCAAATGTCAGGGTGGGAGTGGGACTCACCGCCAGAACCTGAAGACACCTCTCAAGAAGCTGGTAAAATTGTTTACGAAATAGAAGTGGATGGAGATGGCTATCTCACTGGCTATAAAGTTTTGACTAGTACAGTGTCACCAAGCGTTGTTCAGAAATATACGCTTGCTATTCAGGAGCTAACATTTTCAAAAACCTCTTCCTACAAACCTGCACGAACCTCGAAAGGAAAGATCACTTTCATTATTAGGGCGAAATAATCCATGCAGTATTCAGAAGCTTTGGACAATCTATATTCAAGGCTCCCCATGTACCAGAGACAAGGAAAAGCCGCCTACAAAGGAGACCTAAAGAATACCATATTACTGCTTGATGCAGTGGGTAATCCTCAAGAAAAATTCAAATCCATTCATATTGCAGGAACAAACGGGAAGGGAACATCTGCTCATGCGATTGCAGCAATTCTACAGTTATCCGGCTATAAGGTAGGGCTTTATACTTCACCACATTTAAAGAATTTCACCGAGAGGATCAAGATTAATGGTGCTGAAATATCCCAAAAGGGTGTTGTCGATTTTGTTTCAAAGGTTAAATCCAAATTTGAAAAAATTAAGCCTTCCTTTTTTGAAGTGACTGTTGCCATGGCTTTCCAATATTTTGCAGATGAACAAGTTGATATTGCCATTGTAGAAACCGGATTAGGCGGCAGATTAGACAGTACAAACGTCCTGCAACCAGAAGTCTGCTTGATAACCAATATTGGTCTGGACCACACCGATTTGCTTGGAGATACAATCGAGAAAATAGCCAAGGAAAAAGCAGGGATCATTAAAATGAATGTACCTGTTGTGATTGGTGATATGGTCGAAAATGCCGTTGAAATAATGGAGAAAGCTGCGAATAGGGTTGGTAGCAAGTTGATAAAGACTGTGCAGAATGACGAGTACCAGTATGCTGAAATCCCTTATTTCAATAGAAATGTGCCGGGGGTAATGGGCGTTATTAATGAATTAAGAAAACAGGGATGGAATATTCCAAAGAGAACTGAGCAGCAGGGACTGGCGAATTTTGCAATACTAACAAATCTGAAGGGTCGATATCAGGTTTGGGGAGAGTCTCCAAAAGTGATTGCGGACGTAAGTCATAACCCAGATGGATTAAGCATTCTACTCAACTATGTTAATGATCAGGCATTTAATGAGTTACACTTAATTTTTGGAACAGTAATTGATAAAAATATGTCACTAATATTTAAGGTTCTACCCGAAAATGCCAACTATTATTTCACCCAATCAGCTGTCCCCAGAAGTTTGGATGTCAACTCGCTAAAGGACCAAGCTGAGAAACATGGAATACTTGGGGAAGCCTATAAAGATGTGAACCTCGCTAAAAAAGCAGCCTTGTCTGAGGCTACCCCTGATGACCTTGTTTTGATAACGGGGAGTACGTTTGTAGTAGCGGAGATCGAAGAACTTTAGCCCCTATTTGACACTCAAATGACGGACATGCTCTCGTACAACATCAATCCGCTTTGTGATTCGTTTCACGTATTTCGATAGTTCTGTTTCTAATACATACACTTCAGCATCCTTATCCTCACCAGTTTTTCTGGCATTTTTTTCAATAGCCCTCCTTGCGTTGCATTCCTCCTGAAGAAACACCAAAAAAGCTTTAATAGAATATCCATCTTCTAATTTTTCAATATCCTTCATTGTTTTCTTCATCTCACTAGTACCACCGAACCGAGCTTTCTGTGCAATGGTTTCATATAGGACAGAATCATAGTGATGAATCCCTTTTAGCGTGCCGGTCATTTCACCTCTGTGATTTGCATCCAGGCAAAATTTAGTTAGGCCATCATAGGAAGAGAGGCCTTCCGCTTCATTGTCCCATTTAAGTGTTAATTCTTCTAGTTTGGCACCTACGTTATTCTCTTGGGCAAGTGTAGAGAATAGTACCAAAGAGAGCCCTGATGCAAATAGAATACGTCTCATGTGTGTGATTAAAAAGTAAATATCGCAGGTCTTATGTCAAATCGGCAAATTCCTGATTTAATTTTGATTAAAAAACCATTGGCTAGACCTAATAAGCTTGCTCGCTATACGGCGAATTTTGAAAGTAGCAACGTCATAGAATCAAACAAACCCATATATGAAAATATTCGTGGGCGATGGAAGTCTGATTATTTCGAGAATACCAACCCTATAACATTGGAACTTGCCTGTGGCAAGGGGGAGTATACTGTTGGTTTAGCGCAAAAAATCCCAAACCGAAATTACATAGGGATTGATTTGAAAGGTGACAGAATTTTTATTGGAAGCCGGATGGCTCAACAAATGGAACTTGGAAATGTTGGATTCATCAGATCAAGAATTGAATTACTTCCAGAAATATTTGTCCCAAACGAAATTGACGAAATCTGGCTAACGTTTCCTGATCCTCGCCCAAAAGACCGAGACGAAAAACATCGGTTGACCAATATGGTTTACATGAATTTATATCAAGAAATCCTCAATCCGGGAGGGTGGTTTCGATTCAAAACTGACAATACTTTTCTTTTTGACTATACACTGAATGTGTTGAAAGAAGTACGAATTCAGCAACTTGAATTCACGTACAATTTGTGCAATTCGGATCTATTAGAAGAGCACCATGACATTCAAACAAAATATGAAAAACTATGGAGTGCTAAGGGAGAATCAATC
>JAAEPI010000963.1 GCA_024232835.1 Cytophagales bacterium | reverse complement strand
TACGAAAATTTTGAATGCTGAAGGAGGGAAATTTACTATAAATCAAGTGAAAAAAAGATGGCAGAATATGAAGAGCAAGGCCAAACAAGCCAGTGTCTCCGTAATTCGGTAAAATTAGAATCATAAGTACAAAGTAATAACCTCTAACCAACGCACCCATGCTGTACGCAGCGAGCGACAGAAAACGGGTGGAGGCCCAGCCCCAACGCCACTGGATGAAACACAGCAAGAAATGTTGGATACCGTTGGTGCCTCGAAACAATTTACTGGGGATGATCCCACAGATCACTGTTTTTGAGAATAAAACTATCATGAGTCGACCCTGGCCATCTCGCAACCAAGTTCAAGTAGCGCCCATTGTGGTCGCAGACCGCTTGGCAGTTCAAAGTATGCTGTCCCTTTCGATTAACATAGTCATTTTCATCCCTCCTCTCAGGAATCACTTTGACGTGAGTGCCATCAATGGCACCAACAACTTGCGGAAACCTAGCAAAGCTGTAGAACCCATGCTGAATTGCCTGCAATTCAGCTTGATTTGTGGGAAAATTGATGAATTTCGGCAATAGTTTGTTCCACTCTTCCATACATTGATTCACACAGCGGGATGCAGAGGCTTGCCCAATGTGAAAGGTGTCAGAAACTGTTAACTGATGGGAATTGCTTGCGAAGTATCGCAGAGCAACCATGACTTTCACTTCTGCAGGCAGTGGGCGGCCGCGTCCATCACTGCATTCAATTTTTTCTCGAATAAGATCGGTCAAAAATAGGATTCCTTCCTTGTCAAACCGAAAGCGCCGTTTCAAGAAATAATCCAGTTTATCAGTAGGAAAGATTTCAAACGGATTGTTAATAGGACGATAGGAACGTGTCAAATCATTAGAGATATCCATAAAAGCGGCCATTTCGCCGAACGTTTCTTTTTGTTAAAAAAATAAACTTAAAATATACGTTCTACACAAAGTAGACTGCCCCCGACCAGTCTATCAAAATCTAGCAAGTTCTACATTAGCACGTAGAACAGTCTAACTTTCTGGATACGAAATTGCTACACTCTACAGTCTAGAGTAGCACATAGAACGGTCTATCCCCCTGTCTACTTCTCTGAATACGAGTCAAGCACAGACTACCATAGAATGTAGCATAATCTATGCCTGTCTATGG
>JAAEPI010000962.1 GCA_024232835.1 Cytophagales bacterium | reverse complement strand
AGCACACTTTAGTTAAAAGTTCTTTTTGGATTTAAATCCTATTGCCTCTCTTGGCTCATTTTCTTGATGAATTAGTTTCTTTATTGCATT
Source organism: Cytophagales bacterium (assembly GCA_024232835.1). GTDB lineage: Bacteria > Bacteroidota > Bacteroidia > Cytophagales > Cyclobacteriaceae > JAAEPI01. The sequence goes on along the minus strand of JAAEPI010000962.1, from coordinate 8,544 downwards.
AAATACTATCTGAAACTTCTCATCATATTTAGTTTCCAGTTTTTCAATTTCAGCTGCTAGCTCCTTATTTGTGTCCATCATTTTTCTCAATTGAACAAAGGTTCTCATGATGGCAATATTGACTTCAACTGCTTTTTTACTTCTTAGCACACTCGACAACATTGCAATTCCCTGCTCTGTAAAAGCAAAAGGTAAATACTTGCTGTGTTGTCCGCGTCCTGCGTTTAAGATCACAATTTGTGATCTTAAAGATTTCCACTCCTTTTGAGTAAGTTCAAACATAAAATCTTCAGGAAAACGATCAATATTCCTACGAATTTGCTGTTTTAATACACGGGTTTCAACTTCATACATTTCAGCTAAATGAAAATCAAGTAATACTTTTTCTCCTCGCACAAAAAGTACTTGCGAAGCGACATTTTCCATTTTTATTACTTTATTCATTCTTTAGCTCAGTGTTTGAAGTTGTACTAATTCTTCGATTTCAAATTCACTTTGTTTTTCATATTATTGGACGTTGATGACGCTGATTGTTACGATAAAATATGATCTGTTTCTTCTTACTATCATTTTTATCTGCGTAATCTGCGTTCTATTTTTTTTTAATTCTCTTTATTCAATACGATCACAGAAGCAATTGCTCCAGGGCCGCCTATATTATGTGTTATTCCTCTCTTTGCTCCACCAACTTGCCTGTCTCCTCCATTTCCTCTAAGCTGGTTGGCGACTTCAACAACCATCCTTACGCCAGTTGCACCAACAGGGTGTCCGCATGATAGCAGACCTCCACTCACGTTTACTGGTATCTCTCCTCCTAGCTGAGTTGATTTCCCTCTGATCATATCCTTTGCTTCACCCGCATTACACAAACCCAAATCCTCATAAGTGAGTAGCTCAACAATAGAAAAACAATCATGTACTTCCACAAGATCAATTTCATCAAGTGGTTTAGTGATTCCCGCTTGACCATATGCCATTTTTGCGGCATCCTTAGTTGCCTGAAAAGAAAGAAAATCATGCTTCGGATCGAAGAAAGGCAAGTCCCAACCTGTTGATACCGATAATCCAACTCCATCGATATAGATTGGATTATGTTTCGCTTTATCTACATCTTCCCCACGTACCATAATCACACAAGCTGCACCATCTGTTGTCGGACAACTGTCCATGACGGTCAGCGGATCAGCAACCATCGGAGACTTAAGCACTTGTTCTAGTGAACAAGCGATTCGATGATGCGCTTTATCATTCAATGTTCCGTGATAGTGATTTTTAACCGAAACTCCTGCTATATCCTCATTGGTTACACCAAACTCATGCATGATACGCTTTGCATAAATTGCGAACGTTCCCGCTGCTGTGAAGCCCTTCTGATAGAATGGATGAGATAGTTCCACCATCATTTTTACGATGCTATCTTGAGGAGCCCTATCTCGTAATTTTTCTACGCCAAGTGCCATTGCCACATCGCATTCTCCAGCAGCCAGAGCATTGGCTGCATTCCTAATGGAATCTGCTCCTGATGCACAGAAATTTGAAACTCGCGTAACCGGAATGCCATACAAATTCAGAGGCTCAACTAGATCCATCCCACTTCGACCTTTAAACACACCTATTTCAGGAAAAGCAGTTGAAAGCCACCCTGCTTGAATTTCATCCAATCCAATTCCTGCATCCTGAGTTGCCTGAAGTGCGGCATCCTGAACAAGATCATCATAGCTTTGATTAAAAAGCTCACCAAACTTCGTTACACCTAAACCGATAATAGCAATATTCTTTTTTTTGTGCATCATATATGGTAAAATCCAAAAATCAAATTATAAATTCCAAATAAGCTCCAATAGCCAATAATCAATTAACAAATTGCTTAAAATTTGAATTTTGGGTTTTCGTCATTTGTTATTTCCTTTTACATTTCCAGAAGTAATTCGGTTTTCTGTCGTTTTCCATCATTTTCCGAAACACCAAGCCTACTCTATCTCCGATCTGAATTTTATTATCCTCAGTTGGAAACATGTCATCTGTTTGCTGAACGGTTATCCTTCCCCCACCATCCAAATCAATGACCACCATGTTGGTAGGTCCAAATGAATTGGGGAAATAATATTCGCTTGTGACAGAGTACACGGCCCCCTCTTTTGCCAATTGCACCTCTTTGAAATCTGAACCTTTACAGGAATTACACCTGGCTGCTTTCAGATAGTAAACCGTACCGCATGACTCACACTTTCTTCCCACGAGGTGGATCAAGGTGTCTTTCTCACGTTCGCTTATCATTTCTGATGAAAACATATCAATATTCTGATAGCCTTTTCCTGTGAATTTTCCCTGCTTTCTGAGCTGTAGATAGTCCTGATAACTTTCGATCGGCTCAGATTTCGATGCTGATGCTGAAGTATCAATTTCCTTAGTCTTTAATTCAATGTAATTGGTGCCATTTAGGTAGTCAAACAAGGCAATTGTTCCTTCCGTACCTTTCATCATTTGGGTGAGTACTGACAAACCATGTGCAGCTCCCATGTGACCTACATCCACTGTGACTTGATCATCTGCGAGTTTATTTTCAAGATCAAATCCAGCCTTTTTTAATTGTCCAAAACCAATTTTGGCATAAGGTGAATTCAAAAACACCTGATCAATTGTTGAGGGATCGATTTCCTCTTGTTTGAGTACCAAACCCAGATTCTTTTTAAAGCCTTCAGTTCTGGTAAAACGAGGGTCATATTGCGTATCTGATCCTTTATACTTAAACTCCTCGGAAAGAGACGAGGAATATGATTTTGCCTGTGTTATTTCAGCAATCCCTTCGTTACTTGAAACAATAATTGCAACTGCACCATGCCCAAAAGGGGCTTTAGTTTCTTTCCCAATTCCTGGATAATACACATCAGAGGCTACCACCAGTACGTTATTATAAGTACCACCACTTTTAACCAAGGTATCTGCCATCAACAGGGCGTCAGTTCCTGCGCGCGCAGTGGTTCCAAAATCCAAAGCAAGAATGCCTTCACCCAAACCAAGCAGATCGGCCAAATATGAGGCATGGTATCTGTCTTTAAATATTGGGGTAGTCGTTGCAAAAAGAACAGCATCAACTGACTCACCTAGATTTTCTGCGGCCTGATGTGCCAATGTAATTATGTCCTCATCTGTGTAGCAAATAGCATGTTGGCCTTTTCTACCCAAACGCGGGTGAAGAACTTTATCGCTGATGCGATAATGTGGTAATGCGACGCGATAATTTATTATATAACTCACAGCCCTAATTCTTTTCCTATTCCAATTTTCAGAATCTCCGAAGTGCCTCCTCCAATCAAAGTGAATCGGGCATCTCTTAAATAGCGTTGTAGCGGATACTCCATTGCATAGCCATAAGAAGCTAGTACTCTTGATGCCTTGTCGCATATAGAATTGGCACACTCAGAGGCATATAATTTGGCAATCATTGCGTCCTTCTGCTCTACAGATCCTGCATCACTTTGTGCTGCGGCATACAAAGTGTAATGCCTTGCTGTCTCCAACTGAACAGACATTTCTGCAAAATTCATTTTCACTGCCTGGAATTTGCCAATTGGTTTCCCGAATTGTTCTCGTTCCTTTGCATATTGCAACGCATCTTCAAAAGCTGCTGTAGCTACGCCTACGGCAAGTGCTGCGGTCATGATTCTTATCTCTGCCAGTACTTCGCGTAGATATTTCGACCCGTCTCCTAGCTCACCTAGGAGGTAATTTTTTGGCAGCCTGACATTGTCAAAAGACACCTCACTTGTGACTGATCCTTTGACACCAAGCTTTTCTATGCTTCGGCCGACATTTACTCCATCGAGGGTAGTCGGAACAAAGAAGATAGAAATCCCTTCCGCTTTATCTGCTTTAGCCAATACGGTAAAAAAATGGGCAACAGGTGCTGACGTAACCCAGGTCTTTTGACCGCTCAAAACAAATCCATCATCCAGTACCTGAGCGTGGCTTTTCAGGCTAAATAAATCCGTACCAGCATTGGGTTCTGTCATACAAATTCCTCCAACTTCCTCCCCTTTGAGCGCGGCACTAAAATGACTTCTCACTTCGTCATCCCCTAATCGATATAGGAAATAGGTTGCCATGAGCGATTGCATAGTACAAGCAGCAGCTAAGGATAACGATCCTCTTGCAAGCTCCATCACTGCTAGACTATAAGAAACGACATCCATATTGCTCCCGCCAGCCTCTTCAGGATATCGCATACCAAAAAATCCCATCTCACTAACTTCCTTGAATAACTCCCTTGGGAATTCTGCTTTTTCGTCAATTGATTCTGCTGCAGGCATAACCCGACGATCGACAAACCCCTTAAAGGCGTCTAAAGTTGATTGCTGTATGTGTGTTAATTCAAAATTCATGCTCTATTATTCCAATTTATGGAACGCTGAAGACACTGATCTTTATGATGAAATATGATTTGATTTCACTTATCATTTGCTATTTATTCCGCCGCTATTACCGCCACTGCCTCTATCTCTATTAATGCTGGGTGATCCAGCAAATCCACTACGAAAATCATACTCATGCATGGGTAATGCTTCCCCATTATGTCTTTCCAAATTGCACCAAGTTCCCTTCTCGACTCAAGGTATTGATCTCGATCTTTACAGAAACAAGTCATCTTGCAGATATCTTCTCGGGAACCTCCTGCTTTCTCAACAATAGCCACAATATTTTGGAGAGCTTGCTTGAATTGAGGTATCAATTTCTCACTTTCAAATACTTCTTCAGATGTCCAGCCGACCTGTCCAGCTAAAAAAAGTGTTCGTCCCTTTGCTCCAAGAATCCCGTTGGAGTAGCCCTTTGGTGTTGGCCATCCATCTGGTAATATGTTCTCATGCCTACTCATTCATAATATATTTTAAACCCGAGGCTGGATTCAGCCTCGGGTCATGTCATTTTTCAATCAATTTCAGGTGTAGTTAGCTCAGCCAATGATGCGTTAATCTCATCAGTAGTTAACTCATGGTCCTCGATTTTACCTTCGAAGTAATCCTGATATGCTTTCATGTCAAAATTGCCATGTCCACATAAGTTGAAAAGGATAGTCTTGGATACACCTTCCTCTTTGCATTTTTTCGCCTCAGCAACTGCTGTAGCGATACCATGTGTTGCCTCAGGTGCAGGAATAATTCCCTCAGCTCTAGCAAACGTGATTCCTGCCTCAAATACTTCTGGATTATTGTGCGAAGCAGCTTCAATCAAACCATCTTTCAACAACTGGCTAACAATCACACCAGCTCCATGATAGCGAAGACCTCCAGCGTGAATAGGCGCAGGAACGAAATTATGCCCAAGTGTGTACATTGGAAGCAGTGGCGTCATTCCAATTGTATCTCCAAAATCATAGCGGAATACCCCACGAGTCAGTTTTGGACAAGACGCAGGCTCACTTGCAATGCACCTAATTTTTGTGCCTTCCGTAAAATTCTTCTGCAGAAATGGGAAACTTAATCCAGCAAAATTTGATCCTCCACCAAAAGGAGCAATAACGATATCTGGCATATCACCTGCCTTCTCCATTTGAACAACTGCTTCCTGGCCAATGATTGTCTGATGAAGCTTGACATGATTTAATACGCTCCCTAGTGCATATTTAGTTTCTGGATCACCAGCCGCCATCTCAATGGCTTCCGAAATAGCAATACCCAATGATCCAGGTGAATCAGGATGTTCAGCAAGAATCTTTCGTCCTGCTTCAGTTCTGTCAGTAGGAGAGGCGTACACATTTGCTCCCCATGTATTCATCATAATTTTTCTATACGGTTTGCTGTCATAGGACACCTTCACCATATACACGTCGCATTCCATACCAAAATGATTACATGCGAAACTTAATGCACTGCCCCATTGGCCAGCTCCCGTCTCAGTTGTGATTTTTTTCACTCCCTCTTTAGCACTATAATATGCCTGAGGCACAGCAGTATTTGGCTTATGAGAACCAGATGGACTTCCCCCCTCATACTTATAATAAATCTTGGCTGGTGTATCCAGGACTTTTTCCAATCCGTACGCTCTATAGAGAGGTGTAGGTCGCCAAAGTGTGTAAATATCTCTAACCTCATCTGGTATTTCTATCCATTTTTCGGGGCTAACCTCCTGCTCTATAAGAGCCATTGGGAATAGTGGTGCAAGCGCCTCTGGACCAATCGGTTCCATTGTGCCAGGATTAAGCGGCGGTAATGGTTTGTTTGGCATGTCAGCCATGATATTATACCATTTATCTGGTATCTCATTTTCACTCAAAAGAATTTTTCGATTCCTCATAATGTTGTTTTTTTAGGTTAGATATTCATTCGTGTTTACTTTGTCTGTTCTGTATCCGTTTTCAAATCTGTTGTCAGTACCACATTCCTTGTAGGATGCTGTTTCATCATGTAAGGTGCTATGCACCCATACACATTGTTAGAACAATTTCTATTCTCTACTTAATTCATTTTGATCAGTGTGTTCAAAAGTTCTCCCATATATGTCAAGCATGGTAGTTTCTGAATAGGACATCTTTCCATTTCCCACAATAATCTTATGGCGGAAAGCAGTCGTTTTAGCATTATTTTGCATGAATGGTGATTGTACAATTCCCCAATCTCGATTATCAATACTGGCTTCTACTTCAATAATTACATTATCTTCTTCGTCCTTGAGGTTTTGATGATTGGCTCCTGCTAACAAACATACTCCGCGTGGTATTACCAATGAGTGCATAATCACTTCCTCACGAGGATCCCACAGCCAATAACCTGTTTCGTCATGAAAGACTTCATCATTTGATTTACGCGTAACAATCTGCCGATAATGAACAACTGATAGTACCTGCAATTCAGCATTGGTTACATCACCAGCAGCAGTATAAGTAATAGTTTCATAATAAGGATTTTCTTCGGTTCCATCAGGTTCTGGCGCTATATCCATTCCCTTATCACCTTTCCAAACACCAATCAGCTCCTGTAGTGGGCCATAGTCAATTTCTTTTACTTCAGTCATAATCTTATTTTATTGGTTAAGTTCAAATAGTTTCAACACCGTAATCCTCCAATGCTTGTTTCTTATCAACAACTTCATTTCGAACGTCTCTTTCCACCATCTCTTTGTCTCGCCCTTTTGGGTTGCCGTATCCACCCCCGCCACCTGCTATCTGTCGATAAATTGTTCCGCTAGGAATATTTTCAACAATGTCTTTACTAAGTGGTACTTTTTTAGTTCCATCAGGATAAGTTAGCGTAATGCTATTTAATACACTCCCCTTGCCACCAAAGAGTCCATAATTCTGCTCGACATCTCCGTCTCCAAAAACTACCATAGTGGCATCTTCACCACCCATTTTAATTTCAGTTTCTACACCAAGTCCTCCTCTCCATTTTCCCACTCCTCCTGAATTGAGCAAGTACTCATGTTTCTGAATAAGGTGAGGTGTTTGTTGCTCATACATTTCATAATCCTGATCCAACAATCCCCCGGACGCATCAATCATTCCGATATGGTCATACCCATCAACTCCTTCGAGCGCTCCTGATCCTCCCTTCAATCCCATAAAGCAGATGTCCACATATTTTTCATTTGTTCTTGGGTGATCCCCTGTAAAAAGTGAACACAACAAATGATTCCAACCTGCTGTAACTCTTCCTGGCATAGCTGGTCCCAATGCCTTGAAAATGGAGTCTGCAATTTGCGGACACAGATGATTACCAAAGGTGGTTGCCTTGGGATAAGAAGCATTCAGGATGGTACCTTCTGGCACAATATATTTCAATGGTTTGAGCATTCCTTCATTGTGAGGAATATCAGGGTTCACCATTTGCAATAAGGTCAATGTGATAGCTGAACAGGACGAAGTATAGGTGCCATTGACAAAGCCATTGGTCTGCTCGCTCGATTCTGAAAAATCAAATGTGATTTGCTCATCCTCAACCGTGATGTTGGCTTTTATTTCAAACTCTGATCCTGGATGCTTGCCATCGTAATAAACCATGCTACTTCCAGAATATTGGCCATTGGGAATATTAGCAATCTCAGATCGCATCATCCGCTCGGTACTATTGAAAAGCTCAAGCTTATGAGCTTCGAAGCAATCAATGCCGTACTTTTCTACCAAAGCCTGCATCCGTCTCTCACCGAGCGAGCATGCTCCGATCTGAGCTTTGATATCCTCCTGAACCATGGTCAAACGGATATTAGCAAAAATAAGATTCCATACATCCTTACGTAATTCTCCTTTCTTATAAAGTTTTACTGCTGGGATTCGAATTGCCTCTTGCCACACTTCCGTTGCATTTGGATTATATCCCCCTTGAACCGCTCCACCAATATCTGCCTGATGACCTTTAGCCGCTGACCAGCCGATCAACGCATCATTTGAAAAAATAGGCTTGAAAATAGCTACGTCATTATTCTGATTTCCCATGCTGAATACATCATTGTGCATTATCACGTCACCAGGATGAATATCAGCACCATATTGCTCTAAGATGACTTTACAAACTGGCCCCAGGGAGAAGGAAAGAATGGGCAAATTCTCTGTCT
>JAAEPI010000961.1 GCA_024232835.1 Cytophagales bacterium | reverse complement strand
TTAAAAACTAGCCATTTATTAGACAGTCGTCAACATGGCTTTCTTGCTCACAAGTCATGTACTACAAATATGGTAAGTTTTACTGACAGTATTGTTGTTTCTACAAATGAAATTTCTACAATGAGTACTGACGTTATATACTTTGACTTCTCTAAGGCATTCGATTCAGTAAACCACGATCTCATCCTCAGTAAGCTTAAGCACATGTACCACATAGATGGCCGTTTGCTCAAGTTTATAAAAAATTATCTCAGTGACCGGGAACAATGTGTGGTCCTAGACAATGTTAAGTCATCAATGAAACCTGTGTTATCAGGTGTCCCACAAGGATCAATATTGGGCCCTATCCTTTTTGTACTTTTTATTAATGATTTACCTGCTGGCCTGAGCGTAGGGACGAGCTTATCTCTTTACGCTGATGACACTAAGATTTGGCGATCTATTAAATGTAACCTTGACCATGAGCTGTTACAAAATGATATTTCGTACTTAAATAATTGGGCATCTCAAAACAAAATGAACTTTCATCTTGAAAAATGTAAAGCCCTTTCCATAAATTACCGAAACTCTCCATTCTCGGGAATATTTCCAGATATATTTGTACGTTTTGAGTATCACCTTGGACAGAATCCACTTGCCTTTGCTGAATCGGAAAAGGATCTTGGGGTTATTATGAATAGCTCCTTTACCTTTAATGACCATTGCTTAAATATTCTTGCAAATGCAAGTCAACAATTTGGAATCTCCAAACGCACATGTTCCTTTGTAAAGATATTAGGAGACATAGAGTTCTATACCTAACATTGGTGCGCAGTCAGTTCGAACACTGCTCGCCAGTTTGGAGACCATCCATGAAGACACTTTTAGATAAATTTGAAGCTTTCCAAAAGAAATGCATCAAGTGGATTCTGAAGGAGATGAACTCATGCTATTTTTCTT
>JAAEPI010000960.1 GCA_024232835.1 Cytophagales bacterium | reverse complement strand
TAGTTTGCGGTATCCAAATAATGAACCCCGCACTCCAGACAGGCGTCCATTATGGTCAAATCCTGATATGGCAAAGCCACATTGATAACTAAAACCGGATTGTGTTTTCTGAAAAGTGCAACGACCTGATCTACATAATCAGCATCAACCTGATCCGTTTTGATTTTAACCCTAAGATCATTCTTTACATCTTCCGCAATCAAATCACACTTTGATTTCGTGCGACTAGCCAGAACTATCTCTTTGAATACAATAGAATTTTCAGCGCATTTGTAGGTTGTAACCCTTCCTACTCCACCTGCACCGATGATAATAACTTTGGACATCTCAAATTTGATTTGCCCAAAGATACTGCTACAGTCAGTTTTATTATTAGGTAATGATCGAGGCTATCAACCTAAATTTACAAGAGAAACCGGTACGTATACTTGATTAGAAAAGTGTTCGTTCCCTTTAGATTCCCTAGCTCTGACCTTAAGTTTCCAAAACCATTTTTATTGGACTGATCAAAATAAGATCCATTATTAGCCCAAACTAGAAACAAGGTGGATCCCGGTGTATATTCCCAGCGCACTACAAAATTCGATCGGAACTGAACAACGTTGAAATCTGGATTATCAAACGAATAATCAACACCACCTCCATCTTCATCTATTTCATAATAGTCATCCGCAAATGTCACCCAAGAATCCTGCACTTCTACAAATCGATCTTCGAATTGAGAAGCATTGGGACTGCTTACTCTCTTGAATTCGCTATACTCTCCGCTTGATATAAATGGCTGACCCCAAAATTCAAGAGTAAGGTTTGGTGTGAGGTTATAGTTTACACGCATGGACATGCTATAAGTCGTTTGCCTAATTCGGCCAAGCAAATAAGTACCATTCGATTCCGCAATGTATTGAACAGCATTCTCATTCAAATTAATCTGTGGAGATAACCTGACACTTAGTGCGTCTGTTGGTCGAATGGTCAAACCAAGTGATATACCTGAACTTTTTCTTGAATCGTCATTGCCCCAATTGTACCATTGGTTCCAAGACACTCGAACTTTCTTTTGACTGTTTGTCCCCAGCCAGTACCAGAAATTAAAATTCCCTGGCAAAATCATAGATGGCCCACCACGTAGTGCTGAATTGGATGACCGTTCTGTGCCAGCCCAAAAGCCAGCTCCAAAATTCCAAAAATTCTTAAATTCAAAATTTGAATTGAAATTAGTACCTCCACCAGTAGACACTCCACCAAAATCAAAATTCCTCTCGGTATACATGTTGTATCTCTGTGACCTGAAAATACCCACTGGCTTATTCACTTTATATTGTGACCATACCCAGTGATTCCAATTATCTGTCTGCTGCATAAAGCCAATATCATTCAAATCCAGCTCAGGAGATTTATAATTGGTGCCTGCTTCCCAATTCCAATTGCCACTTTTCTTACCAAAAGAAAAAGTACCAAAGGTTCCTGCCAAGCTGGTTCTGGTGGAGTCAACAGATTTGTAGTCATTATCTGGTCGTTGGAAAAATCGTACCGATGAAGTTTGGTTATCATAAATGGCACCTTGGGAACCATTTACACGGCTTAACCCATATTTGAAATCAAAACCGTATTTTCTGCCTTTGAAATTATGCGTCAAATCGACTCCAGCAGTCTGCGCATTATCATGGAGAAACTCCAAACCATTTTTATTATTATTGAATCTGCTAACATTGGTTGCTATCGCTCCAAACACTGTCTTACCACCATTCAAATCTTGTTGCACTCGGGCAACCGAATAATTCGTTAATGGTTCAATAATTTCCTTTCTTTCTTGCCCATCATTTGTTACATCAGCTCTTTCTTTATTGGTCACAGACTCCAAGAAGCCCCAAGAAAATCCCTTGGAATTTTTTCCAGTGATTTTTGCGGCTCCCAATATTCTGGTGTTGTTTGGGGAATCAACGTATTCATCGTCACTATCAGGATATCCACTCGGTCTTGCTCCAATTCGACGAGAATAAAATAGATTGGTTTGCCCATTACTCGTGCCAAATGAAAGCACATTAGCTCCCTCCAAAAAGAACGGTCGCTGCTCTCTGAAAAATAATTGAAAAGCAGATAGATTCACTTGTGATGGATCGGCATTTACCTGACCAAAATCAGGATTCACGGTAAGGTCAAGGGTAATATCTGAAGTGATTCCAATCTTAGCATCAAGTCCAATATTTGCATCAGAATTAGTTCCATCTCTATAGGGATTTCCTTCTTCACTAGGAAATCTGGAAGTAGATCCGACCACATAGGGTTGTATCTCCAATTGCTTTTGGGATTCAATTCCAGATATCCCATTGAGTTCACCAAAAAGGTGTACCCAGCCTGGAGCATTCGGATCTACTTTTTGCCAAGTTGATCGTTCTTCTTTTCTGAAAAATCGTCTTGTAAATTGGATACCCCATGTGTGGTGATCCTTATTGGCAAAGCGCAATTGAGACAAGGGTATTTTAAATTCCGCAATCCACCCCTGATCATCAATGCTTGTTTTTAGATACCAAATCGGATCCCAAGTAGAATCCCAATTATTTCCGTTATTGGAAATGTATTCATCACCCTTCACACCAGATACACTAGCGGTAAATGAAAAGGCCGTGCGTTTATCATTATAACTATCAATATTTATTTCCACAAAATCCCCATCAAATCCATCCCGACGAGACATTCGTTCAACAATTTTCTCTGGCTCGGTATCGAAGGCTCGAACACCTACGTACAAATATTTATCATCATACAAAATTTTGAAAGCAGTCTCTTGTGAGGGTTCTACATTAAACTCTGGTCTGTGACCAACAAAATCACCACCCCATTCTACTGCACCCCAGGCTTCATCATCTAATTTACCATCAATTATAATCGTGCTTTTATCTATACGGCCAGTGGAATATGACTTGATTGCTTCCACTTTGTCCTCTTCCTTTTTTTCTTTCTTAGCCAAGAGTCCTTCATTACTTACACTATCTTGTCCTGACACGAAGAAGAATGCTTGAAGAACTAATCCTGTTATTATTAATTTTCTGATAGGCATCATATAGTAGTTTTTGGTAAAGAGTCGTTAAGACTTCAAGGGTTGCATCTGGTAGTTTTACCCAATCAATTGGAAATGGTTACAAAAGTTTTACACAAGACATTAAGAATTACATTAACGGTAGTCCTAACATGCTTATGGTCATGTGTACCAATAAGTACCACGAATTCAACGATTGCAATCAAGAAAATCAATTACGATGACCACAACTATGAGGACTATGTAGGGAATGTGATTTTAAACAGCAATAACCCTTTTCAGGACATTGGAGGGGCTCAGCCTTTAACTCTAGAGTTTGACCTGCTCACTGATAAATTTGAAAATCTACAAGTTCGTTATATCCACTGTAACGCGAACTGGACAAAATCTAAGATTCAGGAAATCGAATACTTGAGGTCGTTCAATCAATTTGATCATACGAGTTTTGATTATTCAACAAATACAAAAGTTAACTACATCCAATATTTTTTTGAATTAGATCGGCCCTTCCTTTCTGGCAACTATCTGATTGTTGTGCATCGCCGAAATAATAAAGAGGACATCCTGCTTACTCGGCGGATGGTCTTTTATAAAAATCGAGTGTCTGTAGTTAGTAAAATCAGGGTGTCGTCCACTGTCAAGAATCGACGAACGCATCAGCAAATTGACTTTGAGATGAATTATGGAGGAATTCAATCACCAAATCCACAGCGAGATTTTAAAGTTGTGATCCTTCAAAACAAAAATTGGAATACCGCCATCTCAGATTTGAAACCAACGAGCATTCAATCTGGTCAAAAGAAAATGGAGTGGAATCTATTTACAGGTGAAAATACATTCTCTGGCCAGAACCAATTTCGATATCTCGACCTACGGACGCTCAACCTCCGAGGAATCAAGGTGGCGAAAATCGATAAAGAAACTGTCCCTTGGTCAGTGTATCAAGGTCTGGATAAAAGCTCCAGAAATGAATCTTATCGCGGACTGATCAACGATAATAATGGGAGGGTCATTCCTGGTAATAGCGACCCAGGCGAGTCATGGCTTGAGGCTGATTACGCCAATGTGTATTTTACCATGAAATCCGAACGCCTAGATGGCCGTGTGTATGTGACGGGACGATTCAACGATTGGAGAAGGGATGATAACAACATCATGCAATACGACAAGACGAATCAGGTTTACCACACGAGCATCCGATTGAAGCAGGGATACTATGACTACATGTACTTTGTGGATTCTCCCCAATTACCAAGTTACGAATTGGAAGGTTCGCATTATCAGACAGAAAATGAATATGATATTTTGGTTTACTATCGATCACCTGGTCGAATCAATGACGAAGTTGTTGGCTTCTTTTCGATGAATAGTGGTGATTTTTTTTAGTTCAGGCTAAAACTCATGAAATCCTAAACGTTAAATCTGAAATGCATGATATCTCCATCTTCCACAACATACTCTTTACCTTCTATGGCTAATTTTCCAGCTTCTTTACACGCCTGCTCAGTTTTCAGTTCCTGATAGTTGGCAAGCTTGATCACCTCAGCTTTTATAAAGCCTTTTTCGAAATCCGTATGAATCACGCCTGCAGCCGCCGGGGCTTTCCATCCATTCTTAATTGTCCAAGCCCGTACTTCCTGAACTCCAGCGGTGAAGTAGGTGATCAAATCAAGTAGAGTGTAAGCTGATTTAATGAGTTTACTAAGTCCGGATTCTTTTAGGCCATATTCGTCCAAGAACATTTCCTTTTCCTCAGGATCGTCAAATTCGGCAATTTGCGCTTCAATCGAAGCAGAGACAACAATCATCTGTGCTTTTTCCTCAACAGCTATCTTCTGAATCATTGCACTATAGTCGTTTCCTGAGTTTGCATTTTCCTCCTCTACATTCGCCACATAGATGATCGGCTTCTCGGTCAGTAATTGCAGTTCACTTATCAGCTCCCTGCTCTCCTCTTCCATTTCCAATGCTCTTGCATTCTTACCTTCTTCAAGATGTGTTTTGAATTTATGCAAAACCTCATGTTCTCGCTTCGCTAATGCATCGCCAGACTTGGCTACTTTCTCCACGCGTTGAATCCGCTTTTCTACCGAATCCAAATCTCTAAGTTGTAGCTCAGTATCAATAATTTCTTTGTCCTTTACCGGGTCGATCTTGCCAGCCACATGAACAATATTGTCATTGTCGAAACAGCGAACCACATGCACAATAGCATCCACCTCCCTAATATTGGCTAAAAATTGGTTTCCAAGTCCCTCACCCTTGCTGGCTCCCTTCACTAATCCGGCAATATCTACGAATTCGATTACGGTTGGGGTTACCTTTTGAGGAGTAACCAACCGCTCCAAGATAGTCAGTCGCTCGTCAGGTACAGTAATGACTCCAACATTGGGCTCAATAGTACAAAAAGGGAAATTGGCAGCTTCTGCTTTTGCGTTTGATAAAGCATTAAAAAGGGTGGACTTTCCTACATTCGGAAGCCCGACGATACCACATTGAAGACCCATGGATTCTTTATTTTTGAGGTGGCAAAATTAAATGCTTTTACCACAGAGGACACTGAGTTCACAGAGAAATTGCTGACTTTTCAAATAAAAAAGCTCTCTATTAAGGAGTTTAAATACTTATAAACCAGTGGATGAAATTTTCCACCAATCAGTTCACTGTTTAACAAATTGCCAATTAGCTAGTCATCCAAATCAGTCCCACTTCAAGTCAGAACTTCCCTCTGAAGCCACCTCTTCTGTTTTGGTTTCCGAGTTTTCAGATTGCTCTTCATACTTTCTATCAAATTCAGCAAAATCAACATCAGGAAGTAATTCCGTTTTCACGTGTTCTACTGTTTTGTTCATGGCGTCTACGAATTTATTAAAGTCTTCTTTGTACAAGAATATTTTGTGTTTTTCGTAAGCAAACCCATCATCTTTTGGCTTGCGCTTACTCTCTGTAATGGTCAGATAGTAGTCTCCTCCTCGAGTCGTTTTCACATCGAAAAAGTACGTTCTCTTTCCAGCTCTAACCCTCTCCGAGTATATCTCTTCTCTATCTTGGTCGTTGTTCTCTCCCACTTTCTTTCAGTTTTTTTCTTTTAAATCTGCACAATCTTATAAAAATCTTCGTTTAAATACACCATTTTCTGACTGTTTCAATTTTTACATGCTAGTTTTCTCCTGTACTAATGAAGATCACCCTTAAGGATATTGCCCAATTTAATCATTTAGACATGCTGGCTCAACAGCTGGTTGATGGATTTATTACGGGTCTCCATAAATCACCCTACCACGGATTTTCTGTAGAATTTGCAGAGCACAAACTTTACAATTTTGGCGAAAGCACAAAACACATTGACTGGAAAGTATTTGCACGAACGGACAGGCTTTACACAAAGCAGTACGAAGAAGAAACAAACCTCAGATGCCACTTGATCATCGATCAATCACCTTCTATGTATTATCCAACCAATGAAAAAGACAAAATTAAGTTTGCCGTATTATCTGCAGCTTCCATTGCACATTTATTGATCAAGCAGAGAGATGCTGTAGGAGTTACGCTCTTTTCGGATCAGATCAATTATCAAAGTGCTCAAAAATCTACCAGTTCACACTTACACAACCTTCTAATCAAGTTAGGGGATGTACTCGAGGAACAACCACTGGGACAGACCAACATAACTAAGGTCATTCATGAAATGGCTGGGAAAATCCCAAAAAGGTCATTGGTAATTCTATTTACGGATATGTTCCAAAATGGCGGAACAGATGAATTGTTCACCGCTTTACAGCATTTGAAGCACAATCTCCATGAAGTCTTACTATTTCATATTTCTGATGTCTCAACAGAGCTTGAATTTGATTTCCCTGACAGACCATCCAGATTTGTGGATATGGAGACCAACGAAATTGTAAAGGTGAATCCCAATACAATTCGCGAGAGCTACCAAAAGCAGATGAGCAAGTTCTATAAAGAAATCAAAATTCGATGCGGCATGCTCAAGGTGGATTTCATAGAAGTCAACACGGCAGAGCCATTCGACAAAGTGCTAGGTGCCTATATGCTAAAGAGGAAGAGAATGCAGTAGTTAGCGGACTAATTGATTTGTGGATTCTTCAAATTTTGGAATTATTAGAAACGATTGCGCAATTCTCAATAACTCAAAACTCAAACGTGCAACCACTCCTTCTTGGCAGTCAACTCTTCCTCGGTTTCCTCATTATCTGGATCGGGAGGACAGCAATCTACTGGGCATACAGCCGCGCACTGCGGCTCTTCGTGGAAACCTGTACATTCAGTACACTTGCCAGGGACAATGTAATAGAATTCATCTGAGATCGGTTCTTGATTTTCATAGGCATCCACTTTGCTACCATCCGGCAACTCGACTTCTTGGAGATCGGTACCATCAGCCCATTTCCATTCCTCTCCTCCCTCATAAATCGCATTATTAGGACATTCGGGTTCACAAGCTCCACAATTTATACACTCGTCTGTAATAATTATTGCCATAATCCTTCACTACTTTTTGGAAGCGCAAAACTATAAACAATAAGTTTGCAGTCAAAAATTTCTCAGTTCAATAATGACGTTATCCGATCGACTATATGCCTTCACTCAGCTTGGTGAAAAAATCAAGAACCTCAACCTAGATGAGCTGACCATTTTGACTCAGTCCGCAAAAGCCAGAAATGGATGGTTTACGCATGAAAATATCGCACGGTCGCTTCAGGGAATCACTCACCTCTTGCGTGATGAAAAATTGAAGGAATGGGTTTCTGTATATCGGTTAGAACCTGAAGTGCCAAAAATTGTTGGTATTATCATGGCCGGTAATATTCCAATGGTCGGTTTTCACGACCTACTTTGTGTCTTACTTTCTGGCAACATAGCCGCTATCAAAATGAGCTCACAAGATGAGGTGCTGATACTACAAATGATTGATTGGATCATTGAGATCGAACCTCGTTTCAAGAAAAATATAGATGTGAGAGAGAAGCTAGACCGGGTGGATGCAGTGATCGCTACCGGCAGTGATAACACAGCTAGATACTTCGAGTATTATTTCAGAAAGCAACCACATATCATTCGAAAAAATCGCGCGTCGATCGCCATTCTTGATGGAACAGAAACGGGCAAAGAGCTAAAAGCGCTTGGTGAAGATATCTTCACCTATTTCGGATTAGGTTGTAGAAATATGGCCAAGGTATTCACTCCCAGAGGATTTGATCTAACATCTGTCTTCCCCCACTTTGACGATTTCAAGGAAGTAATCAATCATCACAAATACAGGAACAACTACGACTACTACAAGGCCATTCTGTTGGTGAACAAAACCCCACATCTAGACACTGGCTGTTTGCTTATCAACACCACCACTGATCTAGTCTCGCCAACAGGCATTCTATACCACCAAGAATATGAAAGCAAGAAACAACTTTTGTCTGTATTGAAACTTCAGGAAGATAAAATCCAGTGTATTGTAGGGCATGATTACATTCCATTCGGTCAAGCCCAGTCACCTGATCCCTGGGACTATGCCGATGGTGTGGATGTGATGGGGTTTTTGGAAAATCTTACCTGATCATTTCACAGCATAATAGCAGAATTTCGGACTATGTACTTTGCCGTCAGCCACCAGCTCCTTAATCGCTTTACTCACTAGTTTTTTATCAATTCCTATTTGTTCAGCAACTTCACCTGCCTT